>CAZLGI010000064.1:0-8218 GCA_964558995.1 uncultured Carnobacteriaceae bacterium
CGACTAAATCCAAATCAACTTCCAATTTGGAGCCTAAGCCATCACAGTCTGGGCAAGCCCCATAAGGCGCGTTAAAAGAAAACAGCCTTGGTTCAATTTCTCCAACGGTAAAGCCACATTTTGGACAAGCATTGTGCTCACTAAAAGTTACTTCTGCCTCGTCATCAATCACATCAAGAATCATGTAACCATCTGCCAAGCGTAAAGCTGTTTCGACAGAGTCGTATAAGCGCGAACGAATGTCGTCTTTTATAACAAGTCGGTCTACAATAATTTCGATATGATGAGCTTGATTTTTATTCAATTCTGGCAGTTCTTGGATATCATGCAGCTCACCATCAATGCGTACCCGAACATAACCTTGTTTTTTTATCGTTTCAAATACTTTTTTATGTTGCCCTTTTTTCCCAGAGACAACGGGTGCTAGGATTTGTACTCGCGTTCGTTCTGGCATCTCGAGTATTTGGTTAACGATCTGCTCAGGCGATTGGCTACTAATTTCTGTTCCATCATTTGGACAGATTGCCTTGCCTACTCGTGCATAGAGTAAACGGAGGAAATCATTAATTTCAGTAATGGTTCCTACCGTTGAACGCGGATTATTACTCGTTGATTTTTGATCAATGGCAATTGCGGGACTCAAACCTTCAATGGTATCGACATCTGCTTTATCTTGCTGTCCTAGAAATTGACGTGCGTATGCTGAGAGACTCTCCACATAGCGGCGCTGGCCTTCTGCATATAAGGTATCGAATGCCAACGAACTTTTACCTGAACCTGACAAACCCGTCACGACAACTAACTTATTTCTTGGAATTGTAACATCTATGTTTTTTAAGTTATGCGATCGCGCACCATGCACGACAATCTGATTTTTAACCATAACATACGTCCTTTACCTTTTAGAAAATTTTATTCGTCTTTATCCTAACATAAACAAACGAAAAAGAACACTCGTTCGAACTCAACTGGATGGCAGAGAGTGACTCGTGTGTGTCACGGCCATATGAAGAATATCATAAACATGATCATCATCTTGACTGTAGAGAATGTTCTTGCCGACTCTTCTACTCTTAACGAGGTTTGCATCTCTAAGTTTCTTAAGTTGATGCGAGACAGCAGATTGTTCCATTCCTAACTCCTCAGCAATGGCATTCACATTCCACTCCTTATCTTCCAATAGATATAAAATACGAAAGCGGGTCTCATCGCCTAAAATTTTAAACATTTTCGTTGTTTGACTAATAATTGTTTCTTCCAACTTGTTCACCCCTAGGATTTCTCTACTCTAAGTTTAGCAGAACGCACACAAAAAGGCTGAGGAAATCTCAGCCTTTTAATTATGCCATTTAATTTAACTCTAAAATTTCACCAGTTTCTAAGTAAACGATTCGTTCACAAATATTCGTTACATAGTCACCGATACGCTCTAAAAAGCCCGCAACAGAGATATAGTCTGCTCCACCTGGAACAACTTCTGGATCTGCAGCCATTCTTTTTAAGACAAAATGGTTGATTGCTACGAAATGCTCATCCACTTTTGAATCCATTTCAGCGATACGGTATGCTTCCTTCGTATCTCTACGTACATAAGCATCAATACCTTCTTGTACCATTTCTTGGACAATTTCAGACATCTCAGCAATCATTGCTTCTGCTTCTGGAATACGCTTCATGCGGTCTTCTTTTGTTCGAATCACAGAGCGTGCAATACTTACAGCATGGTCACCCATTCGCTCTAGGTCTGAACTTGCTTTCATAACTGTTACGATTGAACGTAAATCTGACGTCACCGGTTGTTGCAAAGCAATTAATTGAAAGCAAAAGTTTTCAATTTCAACTTCAATTGCATTAATCGCTTTATCGTTCTGTTTCGCTTCAATTGCTAGGTCTTTATCGTGATTAATAAATGCTTTTACGGCACGTAAGATATTTTCATTTACCATCAAACCCATTTTTGTAAACTGACCATGCATCGTTTTCAATTCATCATCAAAAATCTTTCTCATCGCCTTGTCACCTCGCTTTTATTTTTGAGTTCCGTTTTTATATTAATCCTATTAACCAAATCTTCCGGATACGTAATCTTCCGTACGTTTGTCTTTTGGAGTAGAGAAAATTTGTGTTGTTTCTCCAAACTCAATCGTTTCACCAGTTAAAAAGAAAGCTGTTTTATCAGAAACACGTGCAGCTTGTTGCATGTTATGTGTCACCATTACAATTGTGTAGCGTGATTTTAATTCTTGAACTAAATCTTCAATCTTCGCTGTTGAAATTGGATCTAATGCAGAGGTTGGTTCGTCCATCAATAGAACTTCTGGTTCAACTGCTAAGGCACGAGCGATACAAATCCGTTGCTGTTGTCCACCTGAAATGCGCAAAGCATTTTTTGATAGATCATCTTTCACTTCATCCCAGATAGCAGCGTCTCTTAAGCTTCGTTTAACAATTTCATCAAGTACCTTCTTATCTTTAATCCCATGAGTGCGTGGTCCATACGCAATATTATCGTAAATACTCATTGGGAATGGGTTTGGATGTTGGAATACCATTCCGACACGTTTACGCAAGACGTTCACGTCATAGTCGTCGGCATAAATATCTTGGCCATCTAAAAGGATTTTTCCTTCAATACGGCAACCTGCAACTAAGTCATTCATACGGTTTAAGCTCTTAATAAATGTAGACTTTCCACACCCTGATGGTCCAATAAAGGCAGTGATTTCATTTTCTTCAATCGTCATATCAATACCTTTGATAGCTTGAAAATCACCATACCAAAGCTTCATATCTCTTACCTCAATTTTACTCATAAATTAATTCGTTCCTCCCTTAGTCAATCGATTGCTGAGCCACGTTGAAATGCCATTAATGATTAATACGATAATAATCAATACGACTCCTGTCGCATAAGATTCTTGAACATGGAGACCTTCACTTGCTAAAATGTACATATGTAGCGCAAGCGTTCTGCCTGATTGAAAGAAGTCTGTTGGCAAGTTCGTAGATGTTCCTAATGTATACATTAGAGCAGCTGTTTCACCAACGATTCTCCCTACACCTAAGATAATTCCCGATAAAATACCTGGCATAGCAACTGGTAAAACGACCTTAAACACAGTTCGTAACTTCCCAGCTCCTAAAGCAAAACTTCCTTCACGTAATGAATCACTTACTGCCATCAACGCTTCTTCAGTTGAACGAATAATAACTGGTAATACCATAATAACAGATGTTAAGACTCCTGCAATTAAAGAATACTGGAAGCCGAGGAAAACTACAAAGAATAACATTCCAAATAGTCCATAAACAATGGATGGAATACCTGACAAAGTATCTGTTGCCGTTCGAACAATATTCACCATTTTATTATCTTTGTCTGCGTACTCAATTAAATAAAAAGCAGTAAAGATTCCGATTGGCGCTGCTAGTAGCAAGGACAGGAAAACAACTACAAAAGTCGTAATAATAGATGGCATCATCGACACGTTAGTTGTTGTGTACTCCCAAGCGAACATGTCTAGTGACAGACTGCCCAGTCCATTTAGGAAAATAAAACCAATGACATATAGAAGAGAACCAAATGTCAAAATGGTAAAGAAGTATACTAAAAACTTTATAATCTTAGATTCCATCTAAAATTCCCTCCTTTTTACAAGGGCAAACGTCCCATTAATAATTAAAATGAAAATAAACAATACAACTGCTGTGGCAATCAACGCTTCACGATGCTCACCAGCTGCATAGGCCATTTCTAATACAATGTTTGTTGTCATTGTACGAACACCTTGCGTCACACTGGATGGAATTCGTGGTTGGTTACCTGCAACGAGAATAACTGCCATCGTTTCACCGATCGCACGTCCTACACCTAAAATCACGGCTGAAATAATGCCTGACTTTGCGGCAGGTACCATAATTCGGATAACGGAACGTTCGTGAGTTGCACCTAAAGCTACACTTCCTTCATAATAACTTGAAGGAACAGCGCGCAAGGACGATTCAGAAAGACCAATAATCGTCGGTAAAATCATAATCCCTAGTAAAAGCGAGGCCGTCATAATGTTCATTCCGGTTCCCCCAACTACGCTACGCATAAATGGAACGATCATACGTAATGCGAAGAAACCATAGACAATCGAAGGGATTGCAGCCATCATGTTTACAGCTGGTTTCAAAATACGATATAACTTAGGTGGACAAAACTTCGCCATGAAAATTGAAGTAAAGA
This sequence comes from uncultured Carnobacteriaceae bacterium, assembly GCA_964558995.1. GTDB lineage: Bacteria > Bacillota > Bacilli > Lactobacillales > Aerococcaceae > Jeotgalibaca. The sequence continues at coordinate 4,232 of CAZLGI010000064.1, forward strand.
CACCGGTTGGAACCCCAATTACAACCGCTCCTAAAGTAATAACTAAAGACCCTACAATCATTGGTAAAATACCGTATTGTGGATTTGAGTTTGATGGTGTCCATTTTGTACCAAAAATAAAATCTTTTACGCCGTATCGCAACATAAACGGTACGCCGCCTTCAAATATAAAATAAAAAATAACGATAATAGAAATAATAGATACCAATGCTGACGCAAAGAATATCCATTTCATAAAACTTTCCCAAAAATACTTCTTTTTCATTATCTTCTCTCCCTTACCCCAGGATTCCCCAATACCAGTTGATTCGATTATAAGATTAAAGCGTCTATTCCACTATTTATAACACTTACCCAAAAAAAAGACCAGAGTTATCTGGCCTTAATCTTAATGAGTTTTGAGACGTTTTATTGAACGTCCGCCCATTCAGTGATTTCACCTGTAAAAATTTGTCTTACTTGTTCTAATGTTAAATCTTTTACGTCATTATCGTTGTTTACAATAACAGCGATTCCGTCGATTGCGATTGCTGCTTCGTTCAACTCAGCTTTTTCTTCATCTTTTAATTCACGAGAAGCCATACCAATGTCAGCTGTTCCTTCTATTGCTGCAGTCATACCAGCAGAAGAACCGTTAGATGTGATATCGATTTGAACATTTGGATTAAGTTCGCGGTAGCCTTCAGAAAGAACTTCCATTAATGGTGAAACCGATGTCGAACCAACTACAGAGATTGTTCCATTTTGTGAGCCGTCGCCTTCATAAGCAGGTGCGTCAGATACTGATTCAACGTAACCTTCTTCTACAGCTAGTGCTTGTCCTTCTGCAGAGTGAATGTAATCGACGAAGTCTTGAGCAACTGCTTCTAAATCTCCAGCCCAAGCAATGTTGAAGTTACGTGCGATTGGGAAGTCACCACTTTGTACATTTTCAGCAGTAGGTTCAACGCCATCAACTGCAACTCCTGTAACTGTATCGTTTAATGATCCTAATGAAATATAACCAATTGTATTGACGTCTTGACCGACTGTAGACATAACGCCTTCAGTTCCGTTTTGGATCGTTGCTTCGATATAAGTTTGGTCAACTTCTTCGCCATTCTCATCTTCAGCAAGAACACCTGTGATTTCAGTAAATGCTCCTCTTGTACCTGAACCGTCTTCACGAGATACAACGCCGATTTCTTCAGCCATTTCTCCGCCTTCATTTGCTGCTGAATCACATGCTGCTAGAAAACTTACTGCCCCTAATGAGAGTACCAATTTCGTTAATTTTTTCATTTGCATTCTTTATACCATCCTTTTTAAGTGTCTTTGGCTTTCATGCCAGTAAATACATTCTATTCTATTAATGTAAATTTAGTTCACGGTTTAATGTAAAGTTTTGATGTTTTACATTTACAATCGACCATTAAAGAAACCCTTTACATTTTTTAGAATGTAAAAAAAGCCGCTGAAATCAACTTTTCAAGCGGCTTTTATGTTTCTAATGTAAATTTTATGTAAATTTAAGGTTAATACTGTGTCTATCATGAGTAACACAAAGGTGTTTTATCATTAACACTTAATGCTAATCGAAACTTTTTGGTAATTTTACTATGAAAGTTGTGCCAATTCCGAGTGTACTTGTTACTTTAATGGAACCGTGCATGTTCTCAACCAGGTAACGAACGATTGATAAACCTAAACCAGTACCACCTGAGTTACGACTTCTCGCTTTATCAACACGGTAGAAACGCTCAAAGACGCGAGATAAGTCTTCTTCTGGAATACCAATACCAGTGTCTACAACATTAATCTGTACGTCGGACTCTGTTTCTTCCAACATGACAGATACTTTTCCACCTTTATCCGTGTAGGTCACGGCGTTAAAGATTAAGTTATTTAATACTTGTTCAACTCTGCTCCGATCTCCTTTAATTTCAATCGGCTCAGGTGTATTGGAAAACAAGCGTAAGGAAATATCTTTTGCTTTAGCTTGCTGACGAATGACTTGGAAGCAAGATTCAACGACTTCATTTAATATAACCCGTTCATTTTTCATTGGTACTTGCGCTTGTTCAGCTCGGGACAGTTCTAAAATATCATTAACTAGAATTTCCAAACGATTTGATTCTTTATGAATAATCTCCAAGAACTGTTTGGTCGTCACTGGATCCTCCATTGCACCATCCAATAACACTTCCGCAAAACCTTTCAAAGCTGTAACTGGCGTTCGTAGTTCGTGAGAGGCATTGGCAACAAAATCTGTTCTAACCTTTTCTAAACGACGGATTTCTGTAATATCATATAAAATGACCATGACTTGTTTATGGTCGTTATTAGGTAAAATCAATGTATTAACATCGATAATTCGTTCCCTTGGATAATAAATCACGATTTCATCATTTTGGTTTTCATTATTATGATAAGTCCGTTGAATAATTTGGACTAAGCCATAACTTTTAGACATTTCTAAAAAGGAATGCCCTAATACGTCATTGCCCGTTCCTAAAATCTCATGAACGGCTGGATTCATCATCTGAATCTGTTGCTCGTCATCTAATAAAACCACACCAACAATTAATCGATCCAGTAAAGCTGTTAAACGGTGGTTTGATTGAAGAATGGTTTGATTTTTTTCTTCTAAGTTATCAGCCAATTGGTTAACCGTCATCCCCAACTCCATAAATTCAGGGTAGTCGTCGCCAATATAGTGCTCTACCTCTTTCCCCGCCGCAATTCGATTAATCATCGCATCGATTTGCTTCAATGGTCGAGAGATCCGATTAGAAAGATAAATCGAAATAAAGCTGGCTAATAAAATTGAAACAAAACTAAAGACTAAGACCGATTGAGTCAAGTCTTGGGCTAAGGTATCCAACTCTACCATCTGATGGGAAAGACGAAGGATTCCAATCATCTCGCCTGCACCATTATGTAAAGGAACAGCAACACGATATTCTCTTCCACCACTTCTCACATCTGCTAAACCACTCGTTCCAATTCTCTCTCCCGCTAAAATACTACGAATCTCAGCTGTGTTTTTTTGATTCTCCGCTGATGACTGTTTGGAATTGGATGAATAAATAAGTAAACCTTCATTATTTAAGAAAGCAATACTGTCATTTTTTTCTAGCAGAAATCTCATTGAATTAAAGTCATCAACTGCTGTTTGGACATGGCTTGTATTTTGTAAGATCCATTCATCTAAAAGGGCAGCAATATTGGTCGCTCTTTTTTCGATACTTTGAATAATCGATTCTTCAGTCGCATTTCGAACTAAATAGTTGGTATAAAAAACTACTCCCATTGATAGGAGTAGAAATAACCCAACAAAAAGTGCTAAAAATTGGTTTGTAAATTTTCGCATTATTTAGGCTCCTCTAATTTATAGCCAAACCCTCGCACTGTTTTGATATACTCTGGATTTTTTGTGTCTTTTTCTATTTTTTCTCTCAAGTGACTAATATGCACATCGACAATTCTTGTTTCTCCGGCGTAATCAAAATTCCAAATCGCATTTAATAATTGCTCACGACTTAAAATACGATTCTTTCTTTGTGCCATATATAATAGTAATTCAAATTCTTTAGGGGTAATATCTACAACCGTGTCTTTGACATAAACTTCATATAATTCTGGGAATATATCAATGTCACCGATTGTAACTTTTTCTTCAACGATAACTTCTGGGGGCTTGCTTGCTGATTTCGCTCCAGCTTCATCCGCTTCACTACTGCTAGAAGAAGATTTTTCAGTTCGACGTAAGATAGCCTTCATACGTGCTAGTACTTCACGGGGACTGAATGGTTTCGTCATATAATCATCTGCACCTAGCTCTAGACCAATAATTTTTTCTAACTCATCGTCTTTTGCTGTCAGCATTAAAATTGGTGTATCTATTTTTTCTTGGCGTAAACTTTTACAAATATCCATGCCATCCATACTTGGGAGCATTAAATCCAGAATGATAAAATCAAACGTCTCATTTAAGGCGAGCTCATA
>CAZLGI010000065.1:0-7998 GCA_964558995.1 uncultured Carnobacteriaceae bacterium
GAGCAGCAAAAGAACTAGGCGTGAAGCAGTTGCTTTTAGCCGGTGGAGTTGCTGCTAATAGAGGATTACGTGCCGCTTTATCCGAAGCAGTCAAAACAGAACTGCCAGGAGTGGAATTAGTTATTCCGCCACTATCATTATGCGGAGACAACGCGGCAATGATCGGTGCAGCAGCTTACGAGCAATTCTTAAAAGAAGATTTTGCTCCCTTAAGTTTGAATGCTAGACCAGGCTTATCATTAGAAAGTTAAAACAGAAATGCTCCTTAAGCAACGTTCGCTTAAGGGGCATTTTTTTGCAGTTAAGGTTTCATGCGATAAAAAACTGCATTGGTTTTAGTTTAATTCTTCAAAGGCAAGTTGTTCTTCTTCCCATTGATTCATGAGTTCGGCTTGTCGTTCTTCTAGTTCTACTAGTCTTGCATGATATTTTTGAACTGCCTCATGATCCTCGAAAACATCAGGCAAGGTTAATAATTTTTGAACATTTGTAATTTCTTCTTCTACCTCAGCCAATTCTTCCTCAATTGCTTCGATTGCACGGAGAATTCTTCGTTCTTTTCTAGCTTGTTCTTTTTGCGTTTGGTAGTTGCTCTGTGGTTTTTCATTTTGAACTTCGATCTCGATATTTCCGGTTGGATTCTCAGCTTCTAGTAACTCGAGTAATTCTGCTTCTTCTTGTTTTTTCTGCATATAGTAATCATAGTCACCCATGTAATAAGTGCTACCTTCTTCAGAAAGTTCCAAAACGCTTGTTGCTACGCGGTTAATGAAGTAACGGTCATGCGAAATAAATAGCAGGGTGCCGTCAAATTCGATTAGTGCATTTTCCAAGACTTCCTTACTATCGATGTCCAAGTGGTTGGTCGGCTCATCCAATAAGAGTAAATTATTCTGATCCAAAGCCAGTTTACACAAAGATAAACGCGCTTTCTCGCCACCACTTAAAGTAGGAATAGTTTTTTCAACATCTTCACCTGAGAATAAAAAACTACCAAGAATGGTTCGAATATCACGTTCATTCATGGTTGGATGTAATTCCCATATTTCAGCCAATACGGTTTTATTCTTCGACAGATTTTCCAGCTCTTGGTCATAATAGCCAAGCTTTACGTTCGTACCAAAGGAAAGTTTCCCATTTAATAGGGGGATCTGTTTCGTTAAGGATTTCAATAAAGTTGATTTCCCAATTCCATTTGGTCCAACAATCGCAACTGCTTGACGCTTCCGCAAGTCTAAGTTAATCGGGCTGGCTAGTTGAGTCTCGCCATAACCGATGGCTCCATCTTCTAGAATCATCACAACGTTACCACTCTCTTGTTCAATTTGAAAAGAGAAACGGGCAGAACGTTCATGAGTTTTGGGTTTATCCATCCGATCCATTTTTTCTAAACGTTTCCGTCTACTCTGGGCCATTTTCGTCGTTGAAGCTCGAACAATATTTCTTGCTACATAATCTTCTAATTTCGAAATTTCAGCTTGTTGCTTCTCGTATTGTTTCATTTCTTGTTCAAGTTTTGCAGCTTTTTCTACTAAGAAACGCGAATAATTGCCTTTGAAAAAGCTAATATTAGTTTGACTAATCTCATAAACACTCGTTGCAATTTTATCTAAAAAGTAACGGTCATGCGAGACGATCAATAGGGTGCCTGAATAGGTTAAAAGATAACTCTCTAACCAAGCAAGCGTATCTATATCTAAATGGTTGGTAGGTTCGTCAAGAATCAATAAGTCTTTCTTCTCTAATAAAATCTTTGCTAAAGCTAATCGTGTCTTTTGCCCTCCGGAAAGTTGCTCAATCGGTCGATCATGATCTTCTTCATAAAACTTAAAACCATGGAGAACAGAACGAATTTCTGACTCATAGCCATATGCATTTTTTTCTTGCATTTGTAGTTGTAGAGAATCATAGTTTGCGAGTGCGCGTTGGAATGCTGCTTCATCTTTTATCAGTTCTTCATCCGCTAAGGCCGCAGCGGCAGCTTCAGCTTCTTTTGTTAGTTGGATGACTGATTCAAAAACTGTCAACATTTCTTCCCAAATCGTTTTATTTGAATCAACAGCGGTATGTTGGTCTAAGTAACCAATCGTGACACTCTTTCGTTTAGCAATTTTACCAGCGTCTGTTGGTTCAAGACCTGCTAAAATCTTCAGTAGTGTCGACTTTCCAGCACCATTACGACCGACTAAAGCAATTCGTTCGTTTGATTGGACAGTGATGTTGATCTTCTCAAATAGGACAGTTTGACCGAAATAGCGTGCAAGATCTTGTCCTTGCAGTAATATCATGGTCTTGCCTCTTTCTTTTTCATATTCATGCGTATAGTTATTTTAGCATAGATGAAAAGGATACGATAGGGGAATCACATTGCTGAAAGCCCAGCTCATTGTGAAAACAAATCTTACTTAGGGAAAGAGGTTGTCAGATAGCGAAAAAAGATGGTATTCATTTCACAAAAAACTACTAATTTGAACAAAATCGTGCAAAATTCACAAAGGCGTGCTATACTATTTCTATTAAAAAGATAAAAGGATACCTAGTGTATCTTTACATATATATTTTATGATAGTTTAAAAGAAAGAGGAATGACAAATGCCAGCAATAAATGATATCCCAAATGCAACAGCTCGTAGATTACCGATTTATCACCGTTATCTTCATTATTTACATGGTGCAGGGAAAACAAGAATTTCATCAAGTGAATTGAGTGAAGCCGTAAAGGTAGATAGTGCGACAATTCGTCGTGATTTTTCTTATTTCGGTGCTCTAGGCAAACGTGGTTACGGTTATGATGTTGAATATTTACTTGATTTTTTCAGTAAAACATTGAATCAAGACCAATTAACAAACGTTGCATTAGTCGGAGTAGGTAATTTAGGACAGGCTTTATTAAATTATAACTTCCACTTAAGTAACAACGTGCGTATTAGTTGTGCATTCGATGTGAAAGAAGATATTGTTGGGACAATCGTAAGTGGTGTTCCAGTTTACCCAATGTCAGAGATGGTAGAGCAATTGCGTATTCAACAGATTAATGTTGCAATATTGACTGTACCACAACAAGTTGCTCAAGATGTGAGCGATGATTTGTTAGATTCAGGGATTAAAGGCATCATGAACTTCACACCGATTCGTCTTTCGGTATCAGAAGATGTGCGTGTACAAAACGTTGACTTAACGAACGAACTACAAACGCTAATTTATTTCTTAGAAAACGACATGTAAAACATGAACCGACTGGGCTTAAGTGCTTGGTCGGTTTTTTTGTGCCAAGTCGTTCGCTTTCTTCGGCCAACTCTATAAGAACAAAAAAATATACCAAACTCACAGGATGAATGCTGGAGTTCAGTACATTTTTTAATTACTCTAGTTTGTCTTTGATTTTATTATAGGTATCGATTAGTCGAATGCCTTGAACGATATTGTTTGTGGCGAAAAGGGCACTGATTGCGGCGAAGACTCCCCAGCCGTCAGTGGCTACATTTTCAAAGGCAAAGTAAAGAAAGAGTGCTGCAAATATGAATTTAACTATAATTTGAAGACGTAATTGTTTTAGGGTCATAGTATTCCTTTCTACATTAAACATTTAGTTGTGCTTCTATCAAGCTTCCTAGAAGAAAAAATCTGGGAAAAAGAGCGGTAACGATGCGAAAGCATTCATTAAACCGTGTGCCATCATAGGTGCGAAAATATTGTTTGTTTTTTTATAAAGGTAACAGAACCAAAGTCCTAGTGACCCATATAATAACATATGTCCGTCAAAATGCACGAGAGCAAATATTAATGAACTAATTACTGCTGCCCCCATAGCGCCAATTCGTGAATTGTGTAGTTGGGCAAAAATGGCTTTTCTAAAGACAAGTTCCTCCATAATTGGAGCAAACAAGACAATTGAGAAAATAAGTAATGGGTATTCACTCGTTAGGGTTAATAGCATTTCAGTGTTTTCAGATTCTGGTGGAATTCCGAAAAGCATGATTTCGATCATTGTCGCAGCAATTTGGATTAAAACCGCAGCCATAAAGCCAAACACACCCCAAGCAATCACTCTCCCCATGGAAGCGGAAGGTTGCTCAGTCATAGGACTAGGTGGTGTCCAGCTACGTTTTTTGTTTACCCATAGCATAGCAAGCGATCCAATTAGAGAGAAAATTAAGGTCAAATTCAAGCTCATTGCAATTTGTCTATTTTCTTCTGGGAATAAGTACATAATTGGAATCGGTAAAAGTTGCACACCGAAGTAAATAAAAATAATAAACGATGCGGTTGTGATTTTCTTTTTCATAAACATTCCTTTCTAAAAAAGTGTGGTTATTTTTCATATCATTTCAAAGTCTATGGAAAAGTATACCATAAATTATGCAAAAAATTATCGGTTTTACCTTGCATTCTTTAGCAAATTTGATTATGATATAACTATGCTTTGGCACTCGAATCTCATGAGTGCTAATTTTATGAAGATATTTTTGGAGGGATATTCGTGTTAAAACCATTAGGAAATCGTGTAGTAGTTGAAGTAGCACAAGAAGAAGAACAAACTGTTGGTGGATTCGTACTACCTTCATCAGCTAAAGAAAAATCACAAACAGGAGTCGTTATTGCAGTTGGCGAAGGTTTAGTCACTGACAACGGTGTTAAAATTGACATGGTTGTTCAAGTAGGCGACAACGTCCTCTTTGAAAAATATGCTGGAACTGAAATTAAATTCGATGGTAAAGATTTATTAGTAGTTAAAGAATCAGACATCGTAGCAGTTATTAACTAAGAAAAAAACTTTGAGGTGAAAATAAAACATGGCAAAAGACATTAAATTTTCTGAAGACGCACGAGCGGCTTTATTACGTGGTGTAGATATACTAGCAAATACAGTAAAAGTAACATTAGGACCAAAAGGTCGTAACGTTGTTTTAGAAAAAGGTTACGGCTCACCACTTATTACAAATGATGGTGTAACAATCGCGAAAGAAATCGAATTAGAAGACCACTTTGAAAACATGGGTGCACAATTAGTTTCTGAAGTAGCTTCTAAAACTAATGACATCGCAGGTGACGGAACAACGACTGCAACAGTATTAACTCAAGCAATCGTTCGTGAAGGTTTGAAAAACGTTACAGCTGGCGCAAATCCAGTTGGTATTCGTCGTGGAATCGAGGCTGCTACAAAAGCTGCCGTTGCAGGTATCGCTGAGATTTCTCAAAAAGTTAACTCGAAAGAATCTATTGCCCAAGTTGCATCAGTATCATCAGGTTCAGAAACAATCGGTAACTTGATTGCTGAAGCGATGGAAAGAGTGGGTAACGACGGCGTTATCACAATCGAGGAATCAAAAGGGCTTGAAACAGAACTAGAAGTTGTTGAAGGAATGCAATTTGACCGTGGTTACCTGTCACAATACATGGTAACGGATAACGACAAAATGGAAGCAGACTTAGACAATCCAGCTGTTTTAATTACAGACCGTAAAATTTCGAATATTCAAGATATTCTTCCTTTATTAGAAGAAATCCTAAAACAAAATCGTCCACTATTAATTATTGCTGACGATATTGATGGTGAAGCATTACCAACATTAGTATTGAACAAATTACGCGGGACATTTAACGTAGCAGCTGTTAAAGCTCCTGGTTTCGGTGACCGTCGTAAAGAAATGTTACAAGACATTGCGATTTTAACAGGTGCGACTGTGATTGCAGAAGAATTAGGTTTAGAACTGAAAGATGCAACAATGGCACACCTAGGTAACGCAAGTAAAGTTGTAATTACAAAAGACAATACAACAATTGTTGAAGGTGCGGGAGAGAAAGAATTAATCGCGCAACGTGTCGCATTAATTCGCGCACAAGTTGAAAAAACAACATCTGAATTTGATCGTGAAAAACTTCAAGAGCGCCTAGCTAAATTAGCTGGCGGTGTTGGTGTGATCAAAGTTGGAGCAGCAACTGAAACAGAATTAAAGGAACGTAAATTGCGTATTGAAGATGCTTTAAACGCAACACGCGCAGCAGTTGAAGAAGGAATTGTATCCGGTGGAGGTACAGCTTTAATCAACGTACAAGCTCGTGTAACTGCACTAAAATTAAAAGGAGACGAAGCAACAGGCGCACGCATCGTAGCACGTGCATTAGAAGAGCCAGTTCGTCAAATCGCTGAGAATGCTGGTATGGAAGGTTCTGTTGTAGCAGCAAGAATCAAAACTGAAGAAGTCGGAATTGGTTACAATGCTTTAACCGACGAATGGGTAAATATGATTGAAGATGGAATCGTTGACCCGGCTAAAGTAGTACGTTCTGCTCTACAAAACGCAGCAAGTGTTGCTGGCCTAATTCTTTCAACTGAAAGTGTTGTAGCTGACAAACCAAGACCAGAATCATCAATGCCACAAATGGACCCAGGTATGGGCGGCATGATGTAATCAAGTAAATTCGATTCACCTTTGATAATTAAACAAAGAGTAAGGCGCATGGATTCGTCATGCGCCTTTTTGTATGGATTGGCTCATTAGATATGGCATCCAAATTAATCTGTCCCCAAAATAGAATTCATGCTAAAATAGAAGGAGTCAATTAAGACTTTAAGGAGGAAAATATGTGAATCAACAAGATGAATGGACAAAAGCACGTAAAGTAGTCATCATGATTATTGATTTGTTGCTTTTCATCGGTTCGTTATTACTGTCTTTCCGTTTGCGTTATGGTGCGGACATTCCATTTAGAAATTTGGAGTCATTCAAAGGCAGTATCATATATGTATCCATTGGCTTCATCATAGTAAGCATATTATTTGGAACATATATCTTATACAATAAATCAATCAGTGACTTTTTATTTATTACAATAATCGGACAAGTCGTTGTATCACTCTACATCATGGCTTTAACCTTTGCCGGAAGATGGCTCGCGTTTCCACGGTCAGTTATTCTCATTAACTTTCTCGTAGGCTGTGTCATTCTTTTCACTTTCCGAGCAGTGGTATTCAAGATGTATCAACGATTTAGTGGCAGTAAACGCGTCATGATCGTAGGTATGGAAAAAGAAGTTTTTGAAGCCGTTGATAACTTTAGTAACACAAAAAGTATACGACACCTCGTCACACACGTCGTTTTGTCAGATTACTATGAAAATGTTCGTGAAAACTTAGAAGACATCGACGTGGTATATTTAGCCAGTCAAATCGAAGAATCCGAAAAATTACGTATTTATGATTTATTAATGCGGATGGATAAGAAATTCTTTTTGAACACGAGTTTTGAAAATTTAATCATGGTTAATCCAAACATGATGAACATTGAAGATGAGAGTATTATCGAAGTATCACCATTCCGAATATCAACGGAAGATGGCATAATCAAACGCTTGATTGATATTATTTTGTCGTTACTATTGATTGTTGTGGCATCACCGATTATGTTAGTTGCTGCAATTTTAGTAAAACGAAGCTCAGAAGGCCCAGTTTTATACCGCCAAACACGTATTACAAAGGACAGCAAAGAGTTTGAAATCTTGAAATTTCGTAGTATGGGCGTGACAGCTGAAACTGACTCCGGTCCGGTTCTAGCGACAAGCAATGATGTTCGCGTCACACCAGTTGGAAAGTATTTACGCGCACTCCGGATTGATGAATTACCGCAATTGTTTAACGTATTAAAAGGAGAAATGTCTATCGTGGGGCCACGTCCCGAGCGACCATTCTTCGTTGATCAGTTCGAAAGACAAAATGATCATTACTACTTGCGTCATAATGTTCGTGCAGGAATTACGGGCTATGCACAAGTATACGGAAAATATGCGTCAGACTTTAACAGTAAACTGAACTTCGACCTTATTTACATTAAAAAATATTCATTGATTTTAGATTTAAAAATTATGTTGCAAACAGTCAAAATTCTATTTGATAAAGTGAGTTCACGCGGACTAGACGAAGCGGAACAAACCATCCATTCAGAAGAAGAGCTGAAAGCACGAGATATAAAAGTTATACACTGAAACGAGCGAGAGCTC
>CAZLGI010000066.1:0-7966 GCA_964558995.1 uncultured Carnobacteriaceae bacterium
TTAAAACGGATATTAATCAAACCCCTCGCCAAGTTGTAGGCGAATTAGACAAATATATCATCGGACAAGATGATGCTAAAAAATCAGTTGCGGTTGCTTTACGTAATCGTTACCGTCGCATGCAATTAGATGACACGATGCAAAAAGAAGTGACACCGAAAAATATTTTAATGATTGGACCAACTGGAGTCGGTAAAACTGAAATTGCCAGACGACTAGCAGGCCTAGTTCATGCGCCTTTTATCAAAGTTGAAGCAACTAAATTTACTGAAGTTGGTTATGTTGGTCGTGACGTTGAATCGATGGTTCGTGACTTAGTTGATAATGCCATGTTCCTCGTTGAAAACGAAAAACGTAGCGAATTTTACAGCCGCGCTTATGAAAAAGCATTAGACCGAATCGCGAAAGCCTTGAAACCAGGCATTAAAAAACAAGCAAAACGTGATCCGAACAATATTCAAAGTATGTTCCAACAATTTGGTCTACCAACAGGTATGACGAATGAGGAAGAACCAGAAGAAGAAATAACAGATGATATCGCATCAGCGCGTAAAGACATCGTTGAACAACTTCGAAAAGGAATCTTAGATAATCGTGAAGTAACACTAAAAGTTGAAGATAAAAGCGGTGCAACATTAGGTGGCATGGGCGGGAACGAACAAATGATGATGTTCCAAAATGCCTTAGAGTCACTGACGCCAAGTCGTAAAGTCGAACGCAATATGAAAGTTAAAGATGCAATTAAAGTCGTCACCGACGAAGAAACAGATAAAATGATTGATAAAAATGACTTAGCAAATGATGCTTTGAAACTTGCAGAACAAAATGGAATTATTTTTATTGATGAGATTGACAAAATTACTTCTAAATCTGATCAAGGCGGTCAAGTTTCTCGTGAAGGTGTCCAACGTGATATTTTACCGATTGTAGAAGGCTCACAAGTAACTACAAAATACGGTAATATTCAAACCGATCACATTTTATTTGTCGCTTCAGGTGCGTTCCACGTATCCAAGCCAAGTGATTTGATTCCAGAATTACAAGGACGCTTCCCAATTCGAGTCGAATTAAATGACTTAACTGAAAGTGACTTTGTCCGAATTCTAACTGAACCAAACAATGCTCTTTTAAAACAATACCAAGCATTACTTGGAACTGAGGATGTATCAGTGATCTTTACACAAGAATCAATTGAAAGAATTGCTGCCATTGCCGCACAAGTGAATGCTGAAACAGACAACATTGGTGCAAGACGATTACATACGATTTTAGAAAAGTTATTAGAAGATTTATTATTTGAATCGGCAGATATGCCTGGCCAAGAAATTACCATTACTGCTAATTACGTTGATGAAAAATTAGCTCATATTGTTGATGATCAAGATCTGAGACGATACATTCTGTGAGGGATAATATGGAAGACATACTTGAACAGTTACGTGAAATTAACTTGCTCCTTCAAAAAGAAGGTGGTTTTGTTAATACCCGCGTAAATAATGAATTGCCATTCCAAGACATGGTCAAACGTTTGGCAGGAATATTAGGTTCAAACACTTATTTAATCGATGAAGATGGTCATTTACTAGGTTATGATGAGGTTATTAATATAAATAATAACCGAGTTAAGCAAATGCTAAAAGACCGTAAATTTCCAATTGATTATGCCCATGACATTGTTAATATCAGACATACGGTAGCTAATATTGGGATTGAATCAAACTTTACTGCCTTTCCTGTTGAAACAAGAGATATATTTGTCTCTGGTTTAACAACGATTGTGCCCATATTTGCTTCAGGTAAACGTCTTGGAAGTTTAATCTTTGCGCGTTTAGATTCTCAATTTTCAGCAGGCGATTTAATTTTAGCTGAACATAGTGCAACAGTTATTGGAATCGAATTACTACGCTTGATTAACGTTCAAATTGAACGAACGACTCGAGCAGAAACGTCTATCCAAATTGCACTACAATCCTTATCTTTTAGTGAAAAAGAGGCGATTGTTCATATCTTTAGCGAGATTGAAGGTTTAGAAACGATCATTAATGCGTCTAAAATCGCTCAAAGTAAAGGAATAACCCGTTCAATTATTGTTAATGCGCTACGGAAACTTGAATCGGCTCGGATTTTAGAATCTCGTTCGTTGGGAATGAAAGGTACCTTTATTAAAGTATTATCACCGGTCATCTACAATGAATTAAAGAAAAATTTAGCAACGATTTAAAAGCAAAAAAGATACCAAGAGGTATCTTTTTTGCTGTTTATTATAATTATTTACTTTGTGAACGCTTGTACTTTAATCCAAAAGGCGTCATGTTTTCTGTGCCTTCTCGGATGCGTTGGATATTTGTACGGTGACGGAAAATGATATAAGTGGTCAGCATAATTGTGACAACTACTAACCAAAAATCACCCATAAATAAAGAAATAACAATCGCGCTTAAGCACGCTAGAATACTTGCTAAACTAACCATACTGAACAAAGACAAGTAAATGAGGAAGCATATAATCGCCAATGTGAAAAATAAAGGGTTATATGCCAAAATTATACCAGCACTTGTTGCAACAGCTTTTCCACCTTTGAAACCAGCAAAAATTGGAATCGTATGGCCAACTGCAGCTAGCACACCTGTTACAAGTGGGTGCAAGCCAATACCAAACCAAGTTGGCAACATAACAGCTAACGAACCTTTTAGTATATCCATGATTAAAACAATGATGCCGGCTTTTTTGCCTAAAACGCGAAAGGTATTTGTTGTTCCCATACTTTTGCTACCAAAATCACGGACATCTTTTTTATAAAATATTTTACCTATCCAAACACCTGAAGGGATTGACCCTAATAGATAAGCAAGAACGATAACGATAAATGTCGTCACTATTTTCACTCCCAAATTAAATCAGTTACTAACGTTGATATTTTACCATTGTTTGGAATGATTTGAAACGTTAATTTTTCAAAAGGCTTTTACAAGAAGGGTTTTTTCAAGTATCATAATAGAATGGATGTTCGAATTCCGTAGAACGAAGGAGTTTAACTATGGCGATAAATAAAAACACATACAATGATTCATCCATCCAAGTCTTAGAAGGTTTGGATGCTGTTAGAAAAAGACCAGGGATGTATATTGGTTCGACAGATAGTCGTGGCTTACATCATATGGTATATGAAATATTAGATAACGCAGTTGACGAGGCATTATCAGGCTTTGCCGATCAAATTGAAGTAACGATTCATAAGGATCAAAGTGTTACAGTAAAAGATAATGGGCGTGGAATGCCTGTAGGGATGCATGAATCAGGCGTACCAACGATTCAAGTAATCTTTACTGTTCTTCATGCTGGAGGAAAGTTCGGCCAAGAGGGCGGCTATAAAACGTCAGGAGGACTACACGGTGTTGGAGCAAGTGTTGTTAACGCCTTGTCTTCTTACCTCGAGGTTGAAGTAACGAGAGATAAATCAGTTTACAGCTTGTCATTTAGTGACGGCGGTAAGCCAAAGGGTAAATTAAAGAAAAAGCGTAAAGTTAATCAAGCAAATGGATCTTCAGTACATTTCTTACCGGATCCAGAAATTTTTGGTTCATCAGAAATATCTTATGATACTTTAGTGGAACGTATGAGAGAATCTGCCTTTTTATTAAAAGGCTTGAAAATCACTTTAACTGACGAACGACAAGAGAAAAGTGAAATTTTCTATTATGAAGAAGGTATTCGAGAATTCGTTGCCTATCTCAATGAAGAAAAAGATACGTTGAATGAGATTGCAGGTTTTTCTGAAACTGTTGAAAACGTCGAAGTCGAATTTGCTTTCCAATATAACGAAGGCTATTCAGAAACCCTTGTATCCTTTGTAAACAACGTCCGAACAAAAGACGGTGGAACGCATGAAATCGGTGCTCGAACTGGGATGACGAAGGCGTTTAATGAATATGCAAGACGAGTTGGCCTACTAAAAGAAAAAGATAAAAACTTAGAAGGTAGCGATGTGCGTGAAGGCTTAACAGCGATTCTATCATTGCGCATTCCAGAAAACATTTTACAATTTGAAGGACAAACAAAAGAAAAATTAGGTACACCACAAGCACGAATGATTGTTGACAATTTAATCAATGAACGTTTAAGCATGTACTTATTCGAAAATGGCGACATTGGTCAGATGTTAGTGCGTAAATCATTAAAAGCTAGAGAAGCTAGAGATGCTGCACGTAAAGCACGTGAACTTACTCGTAATGGGAAAAAACGTAAGGGTGAGCTCTTACTATCAGGTAAACTAACCCCAGCGCAAGGTAAAAACGCCAAGCGCAACGAATTATTCCTTGTCGAGGGTGATTCTGCCGGAGGATCTGCAAAACAAGGGAGAGACCGCAAATTTCAAGCAATCTTGCCATTGCGAGGGAAGGTTATTAATACCGAACGCGCAAATATGACAGATATTCTAAAAAACGAAGAAATCAGTACGATTATCCATACAATTGGTGCGGGTGTTGGTGCAGATTTTGATGTCAAAGACAGCAACTATGACAAAATCGTTATTATGACCGACGCGGATACAGATGGTGCACATATCCAGACCTTGTTACTAACCTTTTTCTATCGTTATATGAAGCCTTTAGTAGAAGCCGGGAAAGTTTACTTAGCTCAACCGCCTTTATACAAAGTTTCAAAAGGAAGAGGTAAGAATGAAGTCTTTGAGTATGCTTGGACTGAAAATGAACTTGCTGAAAAAATTAAAATGATTGGTAAAGGTTACCTCCTACAACGCTATAAAGGGTTAGGGGAAATGAACGCTGATCAATTGTGGGATACAACGATGGATCCAGATACAAGAACTTTAATTCGTGTTGTCATTGATGACAAAGCTCAACTTGAGCGTCGTGTGACGACACTAATGGGTAATAAAGTAGAACCAAGAAGACGTTGGATCGAAAATAATGTTGCCTTCTCACTAGAGGACGACAAGAGTATCTTAGATGAAAAGAACAGTGATTCAGCTGGAGGAGCCAACAAAGTAAAAGAACAACTTGGACAAGCTGAGTTAGATATGGAAAGTGGTGACGCATAATGGCACAAGAACAGAATATCAAAAATATGATGATGGAAGATATCATGAGTGACCGTTTTGGACGTTACTCAAAATACATCATTCAAGACCGAGCTTTGCCGGATATTCGTGATGGCTTGAAACCTGTGCAACGTAGAATACTCTACGCCATGTACGTGAGTGGGAACACGGCTGATAAACAATTCCGTAAATCAGCTAAAACAGTCGGTAACGTTATTGGTAACTACCACCCTCACGGTGACTACAGTGTTTATGAAGCAATGGTCCGACTAAGTCAAGAATGGAAAATTCGTGAGCCTTTAATTGAAATGCACGGGAACAACGGGAGTATGGATGGCGATCCTGCAGCAGCGATGCGTTATACAGAAGCCCGTTTGTCAAAAATTTCTTCTGAATTAATCGGAGATATTGATTTTGATACCGTTGATTTCATTTTGAACTTTGATGATACAGACGACGAACCAATTGTTTTACCAGCCCGCTATCCTAATCTATTAGTAAACGGAACAACTGGTATTTCTGCAGGTTATGCGACGGATATCCCACCTCATAACTTAGGCGAAGTCATTGATGCAACCAACTATTTAATCGATCATCCAGACGCAAGTTTGAAACAGCTGATGAAATACATTAAAGGGCCTGATTTCCCGACTGGTGCAATCGTACAAGGGCTAGACGGTTTAGAATCAGCTTATAAGAATGGGCGAGGGAAAGTTGTTGTTCGTTCGAAGACAACGATTGAAAAGATGCGTAGTAATCGCGAACGTATCGTTATTACTGAGATTCCATATGAAGTTAACAAGGCAAACTTAGTTAAAAAGATGGATGAAATTCGAATTAACCGAAAAGTAGAAGGCATCGATGAGATTAGAGATGAAACTGACCGTACTGGATTACAAATTGTTGTTGAATTGAAGAAAGAAGCAAATGCAGAAGGAATTTTGAATTATTTATTCAAAAACACAGACTTGCAAGTGAACTACAACTTTAACATGGTCGCAATTGATGAATTAAGACCAAAACAAGTTGGCTTGAAAGATATTCTAGCAGCTTATATTAATCATAAAAAAGAAGTCATTTTAAGAAGAACGCGTTTCAAATTGAAAAAGGCAGAAAGTCGTTTACACATTGTAGATGCCCTAATTCGTGTGGTTTCAATTTTAGATGAAGTGATTCAATTAATTCGTAATAGTAAAGATAAGAAAGATGCTAAAGCTAACTTAATGAAAACCTACGATTTCTCAGAAGTACAAGCCGAAGCAATCGTATCCTTGCAATTATATCGTTTAACGAATACAGATATAGGTGCATTACAAAACGAGAAACTTGATCTAAATGAACAAATTGCATCTTATAACAGCATCTTAAAGAATGAAAAAACCTTATTACAAGTGATGAAAAATGAACTTCTTACAATTAAAAAGACATATGCGACTGGACGCTTAACAGTTATCGAAGAAGAAATCGATGAAATTAAGATTGAAACAGAAGTATTAGTAGCTGAAGAAGAAGTTTACGTCGTACTAACACAAGAAGGTTATTATAAACGAACAAGTTTACGTTCTTATGCAGCCTCTAGTTTTGAAGATGTTGGGCTACGTGAGGGGGATCAGCCAATCCTACTAGAAAAGGCAACGACTTTGGATGCAATCATTATCTTTACAAACAAAGGTAACTTTATGCATTTTCCAGTTCATGAATTGCCGGAATTGAAATGGAAAGATTTAGGCTATCACTTATCTCAAGATATTCCATTCGAAAGTGGAGAAGAGATTCTATCTGCTAAGATTGTTAAGCATGAAGACGAGCGTCTAGAAGAGAAATCTGTTGTATTTATAACTAAAGAAGGGCTAATAAAGCAGACAACCTTAGCTGAATATCAAACCTTCCGCGGTTATCGCAAGAAGATGAGCATGGCGATAAGATTAAAAACAAAAACTGATGTTATAACAAATATCTATTTTGTCGATCTTGATAAAAAGGAATATGAAGTCTTAATCATTAGTAACCTTGGATTCTCACTTCGCTTTTTACTCGAAGAAGTGTCTCAAACGGGAACTCGAACAAGTGGAGTTAAGTCAATTAACTTAAAAGCTGGTGACGAAGTCATTGGTGGAGCAATATTTGAATTAGATGATGAGAAATATCCACTCATTATTATGACACAAAGAGGAAACGCAAAACGATTCCGTACGGGCGATATCCAACGTCTAGGCCGAGCTAAACGTGGCTTAATGTTAATTAAAGAACTAAAAACAAATCCGCACCGTATTGTCTATTTCGATGATACACCATTACCAGATACAAATTACCTCATTAAGACTACTCGAGGCAAGGAAAAAAATGTTGTTTGTAAGACAATTCCATTTACACCACGTTACTCAAATGGGTCATCACTCTTAAACGAACGCGATGAAGGTATGATACAAGCAATAAAAAAAGTGTTCCCAAATCTAACAAGTGATGATTAACACCTGATCGAATTGTTCAAAAAAAGCAACTGTACTAACACAAATTGTAACAGGACGGAACTGTATTATAATACAGTTCCGGCTTTTTTTTATGCCTTTATGTTCAATTAATATCATGGGATATAAAAGTTTTATATTTCAGAAAGGCTTAACACCAGCATTTGTGAAGTAAATATCAAAAAAAGAAACATTTTGATTGAAAAGTGTTGCACAAACTCTGGAATGTGTTATAATGAAAATGTAAAAGGTGTTACATTCCTACAAAATTAAACTATAAAACCAAATCATTAGGAGGAATTAGAAATGGAACAATGGAAAGGCTTCAATGGAAAAACTTGGAAAACAAAAGTTGACGTTCGTGATTTCATTCAAAATAACTACTTGCCATATGAAGGAGACGGGTCATTTTTAGAAGGACCGACAGAAGCAACAA
>CAZLGI010000067.1:0-6085 GCA_964558995.1 uncultured Carnobacteriaceae bacterium
ATCCAGTTGATCTTCCCCGCCTCTTAGCTGTACCGTTTGATTATTCAAAAAAAGCCGTCGCAAAATAAACATAACTTGATCTTCTTTAGCTAATTTTTGATCATTCGACTCATTTAATTTTTCAACAACTGCTTTTCTTTGTTCCATTGCTTCATCGAATGAATGCACTCTTTCTCCTGAACAACAAGGACCTTTGTAGCAATACAGGTAATATCGATACATGTCCTACCAGCCATTTCTTTTGTTTTTTCGACAATAGCGACTTTTTTACCTGATATTGCAAATTGTTGTTTAGCAAGTGTTTTTCCAGCTTTTCCCCATCCTATAAAAAGTGCATCATACTTTTTCATGATTCCAAATCTCTCCTTTGTTCTTGTTAGTTCTATCATAGCACTTAAGGTCAGAACAGATGGATAATATGCTTTCGAAAAATGAAGCTGTAATTGTTGATTCTAAGCGAATCATTCACAATTTCGCCTTATTTGTCTTATTGTCATTTGTGCGTCCTTATGGTATTGTTAATGAAAACATTCGATACAAATGGACACAAAACGATCGTTTGAAAAGGAGTATATGATGAATAAAAAGCTCTACTCTACAACAGCTGCTGCTAAATTACTTGATGTTCACCCAAATACAATTCGTAATATGGTAAAGGATGGCCGACTCTCCTCTATCAAGACGAGAGGAAAGACTGGTGATTACCGCTTTAGACAGGCAGATATCGATGCTTATCTAAGTAATCTAGGTAATCCTAATATTACCGTCGCAGCTTCCGAAAGCACGGCACCTTTGCTTGAGAATAAAATTACAGCTGAAAATGAGTTAAGTTTTCTTATTTCTTGTGCTAATCCACTACATATTTTTGGTAGCTATTTAGAAACACTAAAACCTAATGAATACAGCCATGCTTTACGTGGGAAATCAGTCATCTGGGTTAAAGAAACTTTTCGCCAGATTCGGTTACAATTCCCCCACTCTTCGCTATCGACTCATATGCAATTAGAAGATTTCTTAGAGCACATTCAAGTGGGTATTTCTGGTATGCGTCGTTCTGATGGTAAAAATGATATAACAAGTTTTCTATTATTTACAGATGAGGACGGGACCTTAGTTCTTGATGGAACATTACAACAATTCTATCCAACTTTTGAACCAGGTATTGTAACCTTAAAATATGGTATTTCAAATCGCTATTATTGGGGATTAGAACGAATGAATGAATCTGCCTTCAATAGTGCTGCTAATGATCCAAAACAAGCTTATTTCAAGCAGTACCTATTAAAGTTACTAAGAGAAAGTAGATAATACGAACAACTCCTTGTTTATGACAAGGTTTTTTTCTTATAAGTTAAAAACGTTCATCACATTTTCGAAAAGAGTCGGTTCATTGGAAATCTTTTTAGGATTCCACTACAATAATAATAAGCTTTTGAAATCTATGATGAAGGAGAGTTATTTTATGATACCAAAAATCATTCATTATTGTTGGTTTGGTGGTAATCCGCTAGGTGATCAAGAAAAAGAGTTCATGAAAAGCTGGGAAAAATACTGTCCTGAATATGAAATTATGGTCTGGAATGAAGAGACGTTTGATATAGATAAGATGGGCGACTACGCAAAGGAAGCTTACGAAGCTGAAAAATGGGCTTTTGTCTCTGATGTGGCAAGACTATACGCTTTAAAAGAGTATGGCGGTATCTACATGGACACCGATTTAGAGCTGCTTAAATCGATTGATTCCCTATTAGAACTCGACGCATTTATGGGATTTGAGGTAGAAACAACGATTTCTACTGCAATAATCGCAGCAAAGCCCAATCACCCCACCCTTGAGATGCTCTACAGAGATTATGAAGATCGCCATTTCTTGAAAAGTGACGGATCCTATGACGAAACGACTAATGTCATACACATCACAGAAATTTTTGAAAAAAATGGTTTAGTCTTGAATAATGAGCACCAAGAAGTTTTAGGAATCCAAATTTTTCCAAGAGAATATTTTTCTCCTAAAAGCTATTGGACTCAAGAAATTAACGATACAAATAAAACCTATGCCATTCATCAATATTCAGGTTCTTGGCTATAAAATAAAAACAGCCGTTCACTTTAGCGAGTGAGCGGCTGTTTTCTTAAAAATAATCTTTTTTCTTTAACCAAAATAAGGTAATAATGGATACAATAATCGTTAATAGAATAAGAATTGTAAAACCAAAGGGATTTTCTTCAAATGGAACTGGCACATTCATCCCCCATAAGCCTCCAATAATCGTTGGAATTGTGAGAATGATGGTTAATGATGTTAGGACCTTCATAATATTATTCAAATTATTTGATATAACACTTGAGAAAACTTCGCTGAGATGAGAAATCATTTCATCAGCTTCATGAACCATTGTTGTTGCTTGATTCGAGATGACTTTTATATCGTGAAGTAGCTCTTTGCCTATCTTATCATCAGCAAACACATCACTTTCCATAATCTTATGAATGATTTTATCATTTTCAGTTATGCCCGTATCAAAATAAACCAAATTCTTGTGGATCGCAATTAGTTTATTGAAGGCATGGTTTTTAGTTGAATTAGTCACGTTTTGTTCCATTTCATCAATGTGCTTATCAATTTTTTCAGTTCCTACAACATATGATTGAGTCAGCTCCCAAATGATATCCAAAATGACGTGTTTACCAGTTAACGGTTTTCCTTCTTTATTGGTTTCATTTCGAACAATATGATCAAGGAAAAACGGCTGCTCAGAACAGATTGTAATGGTACAATCTTGAGTAACAATTAATGCAAGTGGAATTGTTTGGAGCTCGTCATAATCATCTAAAACCTTTTTAACTTTTGGATAAAGCATCAAATATAAACGTATGACCTGACCGTCCTCAGTTTCATACTTTTCATAACGTGGAGCTTCGTAGCGATCCAGAGCATCATGAATAAAATCATGTGGAAGCCCAAATTTTTCCCGTAAAAAAGCCTGCTCTTCTTCGTTAGGTTGAACAACATGAAACCAATTCGCTTGATTACGATCTTGAATTTCTGAATAGGTTTGCTTTGAATCAAGTTTATAATAGTGCATGCACTCACCTCAGCTTTTGTTAGTTTTAGTATAGCACAAAGAGACCATTCTACTGAGAATAAAGCACCTACTTAAAGCGGCTTAGGCAACTGCGTAAAGGATTGAATATGAACTACGAACCTTGCACATCAGTATTTAGGGCACGCTTGAAGCTGAAAAGCCTAGAGAATGCAGACTCTAGGAGATCCCCTGTATACGAAAGTAAATCTAATTTCCAAAGAAAATTTTCAACAAAAGATATTTCAAATAAAAAAACTCCACCAATCAAGGTAGAGTTTCCCAATTACCTTTCTATAGAAAGATGAATTTCAATCCCACTATTATCTTCTAATACAATTGTGTTGTCGTTATTAACAGTGTAAGGATAGTCATTTGCATCCAAACGCTTAACCAACTCTTGATACTCTTCTTCATTAGGAAGCACAAATGTGTAATACGCCATTCCTAATTCATCTTTTACTGGCTTCGGTAAATTTTTGCCTGCCCAAATGTTTGAACCAATATGGTGATGGTAATTACCTGATGCGAAGAATTTCGCTTGTCCCATGTAGTCAGACTTCAACCCTAAGCCTAAGATGTCTGCATAGAACTCATCTGTTTTTGCCAGTTCATTAACCGTTAAGTGAACGTGTCCAATGATACTGCCTTCAGGTAAACCAGTAAACTGTTTTTTAACTGTTCCGATTACACCTTCTGCATCCATTTGAATCGTAATTCCTTCGATACGTCCATCTTCACGAATATCCCATTCAGATTTTGGTTTGTCAGCAAAAATCTCGATGCCATTTCCTTCTGGGTCAGTGAAATAGAGAGCTTCACTATAACCATGGTCACTTGCACCTTGGAGAGGGAATTTTTTCGTTAATAAGTAATACAAATACTCACCTAGGTCCTGACGACTTGGTAATAGAACCGCTAAATGGAACAGACCAGCTGTTAACTCTTTTTTAGCAGTAGGTTCGATTTCAACTAATTCAACTAGAACATCCTTCGTTGATTTAACTCCTAAACGTACGATATTAGTGTCGGTTTCTAACACTGTCATACCTAAATTCTCTTGATAGAAAGCTGACATATTCTCTAAGTCTGCAACCTTTAATACTACTTTCCCTAACTTCCAATCATTCTTGTGCATATTCTTCATCCTCTTCGTTTATATAATAAATGTTTCTAGCGTATAGGCTAATTCAATTCTTGGATCATCATGATACCAGTGTCGTCCATTACCTAAACAAGCACAGTAGTATGTCGTGCCGCCTTCTTGTAAGGTCTTGCGGAAATGAACGTGTCCCATAATACTATGTGTAATGGGATACTTATCATAAAGCTCCATATAACTTTTACTACCTAGATAGGCGTTGTAATAGTCATAAATTTTATTTGGTAAAGGTACTACAAATTGATCATGAGTTGCGACATGAGTCATCAAAATAATATCTTTTCCATTTACAGCTTCGATATCTTGTTCAATTTGGTGAAGCATGTTGCTGGCTACTTCTTTATCTGACCCTTCCCAATGAACATAGAGTCGATCGTTCCAACCGCCTACACTCAATTTCTTCTCGGCGAATTCTTTTTGCGTGTACTTATCACTCGCAAAGCCATAATCATACCAGCCTGGATTCGCAACTAATGAGTGTTGATTAGTTAATTCGATAGGTCGCCCTACTACAGAATCTTCACGGTCCTTAAAGGTTTCGTATATGCGATTCGTATCGGTTTCCTTGTTTCGAATTGACCAAAAATCATGATTTCCAGGGACAAAATACGTCTTTGATACGTTGTGACTTTTTAATTTATCTAGAAATTTAATTGAGTCATGATAATCAGAGCTTATATCTCCAGCCAAAAGTAAGGTATCAACCTCATTATGATAGAGAATTTCAGCTAGAAGCTTATCATATGATTCTCTAGGCGATAATTTTCGCTCATTCATATCAATATGGAGGTCTGAAATAACTCCTATTTTCATTTATATCGCCTCCTCAGGAAATAGTATAACACATAATTCGAATTAGAGATACATTTATTTGAGATTGTTTTCTTTCATGTCAAACGAACCAATCATAACGTTTCTTCTATCATATACGAAAAAGATCAATCCACCAAAAAGACTGTCTTTTGGATGAATTGATCAATTAGGTACTACTTATTATGAAACTAATGAGGCTTAGTCTCTAACTGGCCTAAAAAATGACTAGCATTTATTAATGCCATCTTAAACGTATAATATTTAGTTGTATTAAGTGCTTTATTAACGCTAGACTGACCAATTTTAAGTATGTCTGCAGCTTTATACTGGTTATCGCCACTCATTAAGTATGTGTAGATTACTTCTTTCTGTCTCGATGTCCATTTCGATTTCAAAGCTGCCCCTAGTGAAAGAATCGCATTCAATAAGTTTTCAGCTTGTTTATCATCTTCACCCATACTAATCATGACACTGGTCTCGCCCTGATTGTACTTCTTTTCATTCTCTTCAATCGTATTGATCGTCTGTCCGGCCCGACGATAAGCGGAACCGTCCATCTTAACCGTGTTTTTGCGTTCAATTGGTGTGTGAATATCACCGACACCAATTCCGAAACGAAATTCAATCGGAACCATTGCTAATTCAATTTCAAAAATAATATCAAAAACAACCTGTTTATTTAGGATTAAACCTTGAAAACGATTATCATGCGTTAGCATAAAGTCTGAACTAATATCTGCTCTATACTTTCTATTTATCATTTCAAGAACAAATCGGAAATTTTCCCTGTTTTCTTTGCGATTGGTTATTTTCTGGGAGTCTCTAATATCGCCGATTACTGCGATATATTGATTATCACTAATATGTTGTGCCATATTATCCACTCCTTTTTTTATAAATGCAATGGGAGATTCATTATAATATGAACCCTTGAAATTAACGTCTTATTGAACAGCTCGTTCTATTTTCAATTCATTCACACCAAAAATTATAGAGCTTTTTTGGAAATTATTCTGTGTATGCTTCA
>CAZLGI010000067.1:6095-7953 GCA_964558995.1 uncultured Carnobacteriaceae bacterium
GTTGTGTCATATTGTCCACTCCTTTTTTATAATTACAATGGGCGATTCATTACAAAATGAACCTTGAGATTAACGTCCTCTTGTCGAGAAAATAGCTCTATAGTTATCGGTACAAAGAATGTTTCAATTCATTCACACCAACTACTATAGAGCTTTTTTTGGAAATTAATTTGTGTATGCTTCAGTTAATTGCGGTACAATTTGTTTCTTACGTGATACAACGCCTGGTAAGAAAGCAGTCTGGTCACTTAGCTTAACTTCAAATGCCGTTTCTGCTTTATCTGAACCATTTCCAACTACTAACATAGTTGAATCACTATCAATGATATTTGTAATCATCAGAACAAATAAATCATAGTTCTCAGCAGCATTTCTAGCTTCCATTAAGGCAGTTAGTTCTTCTTTTTGACTCAAAACGTCACGGATATCAACGGTATTAACTTGACCAATGCGGACTGTCTTATCCCCCATTGGGAAGCTCTTTGCATCCATATCTAATAACTCATCATGTGTTTTACTTTCCAAGTTCGTACCAGCTTTTAACATATCTAACCCATATGTTTCTAAGTCGATGCCAGCAAGTTCAGCTAAAGCGACTGCTACTTGCTTATCTTCGTCTGTACATGTTGGTGATTTGAATAATAATGTATCTGAAATAATTGCAGATGCCATCAAACCAGCAATCTCAGCCGGAATCGTTATATCCTTTTCTTTAAACAGTTTATAAATGATTGTATTCGTACAGCCTACAGGTTCAGCACGGTAAAATAATGGATTTGCTGTTTCAAAGTTAGTAATACGGTGGTGATCAACTACATACTTAACTTCTACGTTACTAATATCTGAAACACTTTGTTGAAATTCATTATGGTCAACCAAAGCAACTGCTTTAGTTTCATTTGATGCTGTCTTTATTACTCTAGGAGCTTCAGTATTAAAATGCTTCAATGCAAAAGCCGTTTCCTCACTTACCTCACCTAACGCAACAGCTTCTGCTGCTACTCCAATTTCATTCAAATAGTGAGTAAATGAGATCGCAGATGTAATCGCATCTGTATCCGGATTTTGATGACCAAAAACTAATAATTTTTCCATATATGTCCCTCTTTCTAAAACTTCTATCTAATACAATCATAAAGAAAAAGCAGGCAAATAACAACAAGAAGATCGGTCTAAATCAGCTTTCCGTCTATTAAAACAATAGTCATTCACCACAACTTGAAATGTACTGCTTATTTTTTTAGACTCTTCTTATATAATGGCGATAAAGTAATGGTTTTTACTTCGCATCCCTCTTCAATAGGTCGTTCATAGTAGGTTTCTTTTACTGTTGGAAAGACTTTTAATTTCAAATATTTAGGATAATTAAGTGTTCTCATCGAAACTAACCATTCTTTTCCTGTTGTAAACCAGTCGGCTACTAATTGACCTTTATCATCGTATAATTCTGCTTTATCTCCAATAAAGTCTAGATTTAATAAAGGATCTAAAAGATCTTTTGAGAGATCATACTCTAGCGTAATGTCATACCATGAGTGATCTTTTTCTATTGCTTCACTTTGGTATTCAACAGAAGAGAGGTCTTCTTCAAAGGTAATCACTTCTCTTGTGTCCTTTAGTCTATTCCACACTTCTACTTGACTGGTTCTACTAGATACAATTAATGTATCATCCTCTTCCCATAAATCTGCATCTGAAGTGTATAAATTTTGGCCACTTCTAAAGGCTTGGTTTGCTTCTATTTCACTAAGAAGGATAATGGACGGTTTCTCTCCGTTAAAGCGCATCTCTGCTTCTGAAGGACGTGGGTGATAAAATATCCAGTGATCATCGATTATCGTTAGTAAAGTAGCATTAC
>CAZLGI010000068.1:0-7863 GCA_964558995.1 uncultured Carnobacteriaceae bacterium
TATGACTTATGATGAGTATCACCGAGTCATTTCAGTAAACTTGGATGCATTATTCTATTCGTCCAAGAAAATTATTCCAACCATGAAAGACGCCGGAGTTGGTTCAATCATAAATATCTCATCTATCGCAGGTATGGTAGGTGGTCACGGACAAACTGCATATAGTAGTTCAAAGTTTGCGGTACGTGGCTTAACTAAATCAACTGCGGCAGATTTAGCAAAATATAATATTCGTTCAAACTCCATTCACCCTGGTGTAATTAAAACACCTATTTTAGATACACCAGAAAACCAAGAAGTGATTAAGTCTATGGTTGAAGCTCATGTCATGAAGAGAATCGGCGAACCTGTAGAAATTGCAGACACAGCCGTGTTCCTTGCATCTGACGAAGCGAGCTACGTTAACGGAACAGAATTCGTTGTTGATGGTGGTTCGACAGCTGTAATTTAAGAAAATAGTTGGTTAAATGAGGTGGAAGCTTGCTTCCACCTTTTTTCGCGTCCACTGATATAATAATAACATGGTGAAAAATACAAAAATATTAAATGAACTCCTCAAGCTCCAGCAGCTTTTCCTTCATCAATAGACCGCCACGAAAGCCAGTTAACTTACCATTTTTGGCAAGAACGCGGTGGCAAGGGACAACTATTAATAGTGGGTTGGCGCCAATCGCAGTGCCAACAGCTCTCGCTGCATTTGGCATATTAATATTATTGGCGATATCAGAATACGATATAATTTTGCCATAAGGAATCTTTTGTAATTCTTGCCAAACGAGTAATTGAAAAGGTGTACCTGTCACATCATTTGGTAGATCAAATGTTTTTCGTTCTTTTTTCAGATAGTCAGTTAGTTGTGCGGCATAAGACGTGTGTGTTAAATCTTGTTTGATTAGTAAGGAGTTAGGGCGTTTTTTATGAACCCAGTCTTTCAGCTCCTGAATCTCGCCATTCATTGAACCAACAAAACAAAGTCCTTTGTCGGTCGTCGCGATGTAAATGGACCAGTTATCCAGAGAAAGTATGTCGTAGTAAATCTTTTGTTGTTGAGTCATTAATAGACCACCTCGCAAAGCTATAATGACTAAAGTATACTCGAATAATCATATAATTTCTAAAATACTTTCTTTGCATTTTTTATAAGCGAGGAAAATGACATCGGGTTAAGGAGTAGCGATATGCAATACGCCCTCGATACCCACTTGGCTCTACGGCGCTATAACTTTCCCCTGAAGTCGGAAGTGTTCGCCTCTGAAAAGGCAAATCACTTCCCACAAATTAAGTGAAGCGCTGACTTCGATAGACTTAGAGTAATCTTTTGTAACAGTAAAACCAGGATTGGCATACTGGATAACAGGAACAAACCCACTATTACTATAGAGTCTTAAATTAATTTTTGTGTGATTGTGTGGTATAAGATTAAAGTAGGAGTTTTGAATGATTAATCATAACAAAAATCTTCCAAACAACTGTCAAAGATTGGCAAGAAAAATCATCATTTCACAGAGTCAAATTAACTTTTTACGAAGGAGAACATGTTAACTATCTTGATTCTATCGGGTTTCATGAGCATTAAACACGTTCAAAAAACTGCTGAAAAAGCCAGGTGACGCATCTGGTTTTTGCAGCAGTTTTTTTACTCATTAATGTGTACTTTTATTTGCGAAGCAGTATTCGCGCTGATTCTTTTTTGTTCACCATTGGAATCTTCCAGAAGTAAAGCTCCTTCGTATTTCTCAATTTCGACTAAACGATAGTGGTCGTGAAGGGTGATGTTCTTTATAAGCAGGTGATCCAAGAAAGCCGCATTGTCGGATACTTCTTTAATCACAAATGACGTACCAACTTCCAAATCAGTTAGAGGAATTGAAGTAGAACTTCTAACTTCACCATCTGCGTTAGGAATGAACTCCCCATGAGGATCCATTGTAGGAAAACCTAAAAATTCATTTAATTTTTCAATTAAGAAATCAGAGGAAGCGTGCTCTAATAAATCCGCATCAGCGTGGACTTGGTTCCAATCATAGCCAAGTTTTTCGTACAGAAATACTTCCCAAAGTCGATGTTTTCGAATAAGTTTATTCGTTTCTCGATTACCAGATTCGGTTATTTCAATTCCTTTGTAAGGAATGTAATTGATATATCCTTCTGTTACTAATTTAAGGGCCATGTCGGTCACTGCTGCAGAAGAGATTTCTAATTCTTTTGCTAAATCTTTATTATTTACGCGACGTTCGCCACCACCAAGTTTAACAATTGCTTTCAAAAAATCCCCTTTGCTTGGAGTCATAATGCCAGTCCTCTCATACGTATTCTATCTATCAGTATACGGATTATTTTAAGTTTGAGCAATAAGAGATTCATTTTGGCAGAATCAACTTATTATTCAAGCCATCAGAATGTTGAATTCATTCTAACTCCTAAAAAATATTTTCCGAAAAAGGTTGACACTTTGTTTGGTTACGATTATACTCTCATTAATAACTAATTAAATTTTAATGATTCATTAAACGTTGAAGAGAAGAGTAGCTTAACATATCAGCTAAAGAGAACCCGGTTAGGTGAGAAAGGGTACTGAGAAAGTAAGTGAAGATGAGCTCTGAGTATTCAAATAGGTTCACGCCTTTTGAACGGTCGCAACCGTTACATTGCCGAGCTTCATTTGGAGCTTTCGAGATGTTATTCGCGAGGATAACATAAATTAGGGTGGTAACACGGAATTTAATCCGTCCCTTTGTCATACACGTGCACATGTGTGGCAAAGGGGCGGTTTTTTTGTTTTTTTATATAAGAAAAGGGGAGAATATAAATGAGTCATCGTGAATTGATTGAAAGCAATGTAGAAACTAGGTTAGAAGCATATAAGGAATTAGCATTAGCAATCCATGAAAAACCAGAAGTAAGTAACTATGAGTTTTTTGCCTGTGAAGCACTGTCTAATCAATTAAAAGAAGAAGGTTTCGAAGTTGAAGTCGATGTGGCAGGTCATAGAACGGGATTCGATGCGCGTTATAAGAGTGGAAAGCCAGGACCAACTATCGCATTCTTAGCTGAGTATGATGCTTTACCAGGAATTGGTCATGCTTGTGGACACAATATTTTCGGTACAACTTCTTCCCTTGCGGCAGTGGCATTGAAGAGTGTGATTGATGAAATCGGTGGAGAAATCCGTGTTTACGGAACGCCAGGTGAAGAAGGCGGCGAGAACGGCAGTGCGAAAGGAAGCTTTGTAAGAGAAGGCTTTTTGGATGATGTGGATGCGGCATTATGTGTTCACCCAGGCTACGAACATGGCTTGAGTGGTCCGTCACTTGCAAATGATCCGGTTGACGTTGAGTTCTTTGGCCGCGCATCTCATGCTTCCGCCGCGCCAGAAAAAGGGGTTAATGCTCTAGATTCGATTTTATTTGTTTACAACGCAGTTAATGCTTTACGTCAGCACCTAAC
Source organism: uncultured Carnobacteriaceae bacterium (assembly GCA_964558995.1). Lineage (GTDB taxonomy): Bacteria > Bacillota > Bacilli > Lactobacillales > Aerococcaceae > Jeotgalibaca. The sequence continues at coordinate 3,448 of CAZLGI010000068.1, forward strand.
TGACGATGTACGGATTCATGGTGTGATTACGAATGGTGGAGAGGTGGCTAACGTTGTACCAGAATATGCGAGTGCGCGTTTCTACTTAAGAGCAGCAACACGTCCAACGTTAAATGAAGTCTATGAAAAATTTGAAAATATCGTGAAAGCAGCTGCTCTATCAACAGGTGCAACTTATAAATTTGGCTTATTCCAAAATAGCGTAGATAATACAGTTCTAACGCCAAGTTTCGATGCCATTTATGAAGAAAAGTTAAATGATTATGGAGAAGTTGTCACTGCAGAAATCCCTGCAAAAGGTGGCGGTTCAACTGACGTTGGAAACATTAGTCAAGTTATTCCAACCATTCAACCAAGCATTAGTATTTCTGATACATATATTGCTGGACACAGTATCGAATTCAAGGCAGCTTCCAGAAGTGAAAAAGGTCTAAATTCAATTGGGCTAGGAGCAAAAATCTTAGCGAGAACGGCTTATGATTTAATTGTGGATGCTGATTTGTTGGCTTCAATTAAGACAGAACATGCTGAAAATTTGAAAGTACAAGAAGAAGCGACGGCAGTTGCAGCTCAGTAGTTTAAGAGGAAGAAAAGAAGCCCGATGAGTTCAGGGCTTCTTTTTTATAGAATTTTATAGATTATATTATGATTTTTGACGTTGTAAATGCAGCTGTCGTACTTGTTCGGCCAATTCTGGAACAGGTCCGTCGACTTCGATATCACGGATGACATCTTGAATCGCCAAATTTTTGACCGGGGAAGGTGATAATCCCATTTCTTCTGACCACTGTACTAATTGTTGGGAAGAACTGGCGTATACAATTCGACCTAAGCCAACCCAGCCATGAGCAGCGGCACACATTGGGCAATGCTCACCTGAAGTATAGACGGTTGCACGCTTACGTTCTTCGGGCGTCATGTACATCGCAGCCCAGCGAGCAATCGCAAATTCAGGATGCTGAGTGTGATCACCACCTGAAACATGGTTGTGATCTTCAAATAAAGTTTCACCAGCTTCTGATACTAAAACGGATCCAAAAGGTTCATCACCTTCATCTAACGCAACTTTTGCGAGATCTACACAACGCTCTAAGAATTTCAAATCCTTTTCATTAATCATTAAGCATCACTCCTTATTTGTATTGTATCAAAGAAGCTTCATCCTTGCTTCATTTGAAGAGAGTGTACAGGTGAAAATACAAGTTTTATAAATAGATATTAATTGGAAAGTTGTTCATTTTGTCACATTTTGTACTTTATTATGCTGCAATTAATCTAAATTTACAAATTCAATGCGCTAAATACTATAAAAATTATTATGAAGTGTATAAGTAAAGTAGAGTCAATTAATTATTAGTCACCTCATGGTATAATGAGACAAATATAGAAAAGCTTTAGTAAAATAAATGTGACATCTTTACTTAAAAATGTTTAGATATGGTTAATCAAAATTCAAGAAAAAATTCGGGCAGAAATTTTGAGTTAATTTTAATTTAATAACATCCAAGCCTGAAAGGAGGCAAGGTCTGTGCCAATTAATGATGAAGGTATGCTAGGGAATAATCAAGCGAAAAAAATTCTTCAAAATATTATAGAGGACGGAAGAGCGGGATTGTTTTCCTGGGATATTGATAATCGTAAATTCGTTTTAATGGAAAAAATAACAGGCAGAGAATTTGAAAATATCCAAACGCTAGAAGAATTTATTCATCAATTAGTATTTGAAAAAGACTTGGAACTTGCGTTACAAGATTTAGATGATTTTATGACAGGTAAATCTGCTTTATATCAAAGTACGTTTAGAATTATTAATAAATATGGCAATGTCCGTTGGTTACTTTGCAAAGGATCTATGATGCCAGGAAAAATTCTTAGCACGATGATGTATGACGTGACAGAAGGTAATTTACTCCAAGGCCATGATCTCACAACAAATCTGATGGATAAAACAACTTTTATGCGTAAATTAAAAATTCATATTCGACATCTTAACAAACATAACCAAAAAAGTGCCTTACTCTATATCGGAATTGATAACTTTAACATGATCTTAAATAAACATGGATTTGAATTAGGAAGTAGCATCCTATATAAAATAAGTCGACAGCTTCTAAAATTTGTCAGCGATAAAGATGAGTTAGCTCGTTTCCCATATAATAAATTTATGTTGCAAATGAATGATGTAGATGACTATTCAGACGTCGAAGCAATCGCTCGAGAAATTAGTACTCTTTTTGAAACACCGATTGAAGTCGAAGGTCAAAACGTTTTCTTAAATGTGAATATAGGTTTGACGCTCATTCCAGATGTAAGTTCGGATGTGGATGAACTGATGAGAATCTGTGATTTCGCGATTGATCGTTCTCGTGTGAGCGGTAGTCATGCAGCAGTGTTTAATGACTCTGACTGGTTGAATACTTATAATCGAACGATGGAAATTGCAAATGAATTGCCAAAAGCAATCCTTAATGATGAATTCTATTTAGTTTATCAACCTCAATTAGATTTAAAAGCCAATGCTATAACGGGAATTGAAGTTCTCGTCAGATGGAAGAGTAAAAACCTAGGTCAAATTTCTCCAGCAGAATTTATTCCGATTGCGGAAACAAATGGGTACATCGTTACACTCGGTCGTTGGATTCGTGAAGAAAGTCTTAAAACTGCAAGAGGTTGGTTAGATAAAGCCATTGATTTTGAAAAAATCGCGATTAATATTTCCGCAGAAGAGGTTTTTCAAGATGATTTTAAAGAGCGATTATTGAAACTTTGTCAACAATATAACATTGAACCACAAATGATTGTTCTTGAAATTACAGAAAGAACTTTTATGAATACTAATGGCGATGACTGCAATATTATTAGTGAGCTTTTGAATGAAGGCTTTAAGATTGCTCTAGATGATTTCGGGATAGGTTATTCTAACATTTGTTCACTATTGGAATTTGATATCCATACATTGAAAATCGACAAATCATTCATTGATAAAAGTCGAGAGCCAAGACTACACAATCTTCTAAAAGGCATCCTTAAGTCGAAGAATTATCTTTATACATATATCATCGCTGAAGGTGTGGAAGATGAGGGAACCGTTGATTTGTTGAATGAATTAGGTTTTGACTCGATTCAAGGCTATTACTTCAGCAAACCGCTGCTTCAACACGACCTAGAGAATTTTATCTTAGATTTCAATTCAGCAAAAATAAATGCTGTCTACTAACTTAATGAATAAGCTAATCAAGAAACTTCAGAGCAAACAAAAATATTGCTACTATACAGTACGCAGAAATTCATCATCATTTCAATAGTTCTGAAAATTAGGTGAAATCTTGCGAAGTAAAAAAACACGCCATTGAGATGCAAAGCCTAGCATCCTTAATGGCGTGATTATTTTATAATTCAAAAACTATTACGTAGTTTTCCAACGATTCAGTACAACAATCCCACCAACAATTAGTATCAACGAGAATACAGCAGTCAATCTCAACGGCTCACCCAAAAACACAATCGATAGCAGAGATCCGAAGATAGGAATGGTTACTTTGAACATACTGATTTTCGATAAAGCGTGGTATTTCAGTAGCAGCGTCCAAATTCCGAATGCCGAACAGGATAAGAAAGCCAGGTAAGTCATTAATAAGTAAGCAGCTGTACCAGTAGGTGCTAGACGTCCTCCGCCAATGTAACCAACGACAGCAAGTAAAATTCCACCTAGCAATAACTGGTAACCGGAAACCGCGAATGGTCCCGTTTTTCCAGTTAACTCCTTACTCATTAGAGCACCTAGAGCAGATAGCGCAGCAGAAATTAGCATGAAGCCTTCACCGAAGAAGCTGAAGTTCGTTGATAATTCGCCTTCACCCAGGTTAAGCAAGATGACTCCAGCTAAGCCCATTAAGATGCCAATGATTTTCCCAGCCGTTAAGCGATCATTGGCATAATACATGGCAGCGAAAATGACTGCAATAAAACCACTTGTCGAACTTAAAATAGATCCATTCACACCAGTCGTAATTGAAAGACCAATATAGAAAAATGTATACTGCAAGGTTGTTTGGACTAATCCTAATAGGAAGACTCCTTTACGTTCACTTTTTTCAACTTTTGGAAAGCTCTTTGTAAGTGGAATCGCGATTAGCAAAGTTAATAACCCCGCTATTGTGAAACGCACCCCAGCAAAAACTAAAATCGCATAGACGCTAGTTGTATCAATTTGAAAAAGTTCATATCCTGTTTTAATTGCAGGGAAGGCACTTCCCCATAGTAATGCACAAAATAAAGCAGCAGAAATCCATACAGCAGGTCGCTTAAGAATGGAAGCTACTTTGTTAGGCTTTTCAGCCGACGTTGTTTTCATAGTTGTCAAACCTCCTGCAGATAAGAATAGCAGAGAAGTGTAAAGGATACAATCTAATCAGT
>CAZLGI010000069.1:0-7789 GCA_964558995.1 uncultured Carnobacteriaceae bacterium
TGGCGCATATTACTCTCTTCTTTTAAAATAAGTTTGACCCCATCCCAAGCATGACCAAAGGATACAAGAAAGGTAGGATTCTTCCAAATATTAGACTTTGAACTGTTATTCTTCTCTTTTGAGTCCATAGGCATCTAATATCTCTTTCTGCAGACCAAACATTTCTTTCTCGTCTTCTTCTGTCATGTGATCATACCCATTTAAGTGCAAAAAGCCATGAAGAGCTAAAAAGCCCAATTCCCGTTCAAAGCTATGACCATATTCGGCTGCTTGTTCTGCTGTTTTTTCTGTAGAAATGATGATGTCACCTAAGTTAAAGGGGAAATCAGCACCTAGTGTTTCCATGTTGATTGGTAAATCAAAACTGTCCTCATCATTTAATGCAAAACTAATAACATCCGTTGCCTCATTTTTTTTTCGGTATTCTGAATTAATTTCTTGAATACGCTCATTATCAACAAAGGTGACTGAAACTTCTGCATTTTCTCTCACCTTCAAATAAGAAGCTGAAAAAGCGATTAAGTTTGAAACCATTTCTTGGTGATCTTTTGAAACTGAATCTGTTTCATCAAACATATCGATTTCTATCATATATGTATTACCCTTTCTCTTCATAAGCATTGATAATGCGAGAAACAACAGGATGACGTACCACGTCAAACGCATCAAATTCTACAAAACCAATGTCTTGAATTCCTTTTAATTTACTTTCTGCATCAATTAAACCAGAACGAACACCTTTTGGTAAATCGATCTGTGTTTTATCTCCGTTAACGATCATTTTAGAGCCAAATCCTAAACGCGTTAAGAACATTTTCATTTGTGCGATGGTTGTATTTTGCGCTTCATCTAAAATAACAAAAGAATCCTCTAATGTTCTACCACGCATATATGCCAATGGTGCGATTTCAATAATGCCACGTTCCATTAATCTCGTTGTGTGCTCTAAACCGTAAATCGCATACAGAGCATCATAAACAGGTCTTAAATAAGGATCTACCTTTTCCTTTAAGTCTCCAGGTAAAAAGCCTAAGTTCTCGCCAGCTTCAACAGCTGGACGTGTCAAAATGATTTTTTGAACCTGCCCTTTCTTTAGAGCTTGAACGGCCATCACAACTGCTAAAAATGTCTTCCCTGTTCCAGCAGGTCCGATTCCAAATACAATATCTTTTTTCTTAACTGTGTTATAATATTTTTTCTGGCCAATATTTTTTGCACGAATAACTTTTCCTGTGTAAGTTTTGCTGATTTCTTCATCATAGAGATTAGAAAAGAAATTAGAGCTACCCCGTTCAGCCATTTGAATTGCTGTCATAATATCACTCTGAGAGATTTGAATGACCCTTTAATTTCAATATGGGTTCCTCTGCTGTGGATTATGACATCCAGAGTATTTTCCAGTAAGACAATGTTCTTATCTTGATTGCCAAGCAAACTTGGTAATGCCGTCGCATCCTCCACCTCAAGAGTCATTGTTACTGGATTAGCTTTATTTTCAGTCAAATACGTTACACTCCTTCTTAAATGATTTTACATACATATTTTCCTTATTATATCACACGAAGGATAAACTTTTTAATGATTAAGAAAAAGAATCATAAGCCAAATCTGTTAATATAAGAAACACATTAATAATTCGAGATCGTTTACCAAAATAACCATAGCGAACCTTATAATTATAGCAAAAACATGAGGGTTATTCAGAAGTTTTTTATTATCCATAAAGAATCAAAAAAAGAGACCTAGATTTATCTAGGTCTCTTTTTTATAACTAAAGCTAGCAATTAGAACTTACGTTTTCTTGCTGCCTCAGATTTTAACTTGCGTTTTACACTTGGCTTTTCATAGTATTCCCGTTTGCGTGCTTCTTTAATAGTACCTGTTTTTGAAACAGTACGTTTAAAGCGACGAAGAGCATCGTCAAGTGATTCGTTTTTACGAACTACTGTTTTTGACATCAACTATCCCTCCCTCCGAGCGTTAAAAGTAACCGTTCCATAAAAATATTATGATAAATAGTTTTAATGAAATTGTTCTCTTGATATTATACCACAGGTGTATGCAAATGCAATATAGGTTTTACATTTTATGTACTTTATTAATTTAACCTACACATTCACTGCAAATACCGAAGATTTCGAAGCGATGAGATGTGAGTTGACAGCCTTTTAACTGTTGTTCGAAAAAATCCATCGGGCACATTTCTAGCTGAATCGTGCGATTACACTTCTCACATATGAAGTGATGATGATGATGCTCGTCATTTAAGCATGTCATTCGGAACATTTTCTCATTATTCAGCTCTGTCATTTCCAAAATTCCAATATCAATAAAAGAATAGAGGTTACGATAGACAGTATCAAAACTCAAAGAAGGATTATCAGTTTCTAAAGCTTGATGAACATCTTTTGCGGTCCAATAGCGATCTTCTTGGGCAAGCAATGTAATTAATTCGACTCTTTTCTTCGTATGTTTCAAACCGTTTTCCTTTAAGCGGCCCAGTGATTCATCAATTGCTGATTGTATCATCTTCATCCTCCTTTTAATTTTATTCTTACTGTAGTATATTGGTTAAAAGAATGCAACAACTATTATAGTGAGGTGCAATATGGAAAGCAAACAATTAGAACTCTTTGTTATTTCAGATTCAGTAGGAGAAACGGCACGAAAAGTTCTTGAAGCTGTAATCTCTCAATTCCCTGATTTAACTACAAATACTCATCACTACCCTTTTATTCGAACACAAGAAGATTTAGATGACATTCTTCAGAAAGCAAAAAAGGTCAACGGCATTATTATTCATACGCTTGTTATTGACGATTTAAGTTTACATACAAAAACATTCTGCCAAAATGAAAATTTACGCTGTTACGACATCTTACATGATTTAGTGACTGATATTAGCGAGTTAATGGATATGAAACCGACTAAGCGCGCTGGTGCTCTTCACAGGCTTGATGACGAGTATTTTAACCGTATTAATGCCATTGAGTTTGCAGTTAGATACGACGACGGTAAGGACCCTAAAGGCCTCTTAGAAGCCGACTTAGTTCTATTAGGCATCTCTCGAACATCAAAAACACCTTTATCAATGTACTTGGCCAATAAAAACATTCGTGTCGCCAATTTACCTATCGTTCCCGAAGCTACAATTCCGGATGAACTATGGAAAGTAAATCCGAAAAAAATCGTAGGCCTGACAAATGATATCGCAGTTTTACGTGATTTCCGCCGTGAAAGAATGATTTCATACGGCTTAAACGCAGAAACCACTTACTCAAATTCCGATCGCATCCAAAGAGAATTAGAGTTCGCAACTAAGATTTACGATAAACTCGGTTGCGTCGTCATAAACGTAGCAAAACGTTCAATAGAAGAAACCTCTCAAATCATCCTCCGAAACGTTTTGTCATTAAATACACCAGAGTAAGGTCCTTCAAACGAATAAATAAGATTTTCCAAGCATCATCAGTACCTTGAAGGCCTGAATGGCTACCGAAAATAACCACACCGGCTAAAATATCGGAATCGAAAAACCGTATCATTGATTAAATGATACGGTTTTTTCTATTGATTTATAATCTTAAACATAATATTTTCGTCATATTTCTGAGCTTTAAACATATCTATCTCAAATTTATAAGGTGCTTTCTTATTCTTCTTATCCTCACCAACATAAGGCGTTTCTAAAATCTTCGGTAATTCTTTCAAGCTAGGATGGTGTACAATCCGATTTAATGCATCAAAACCAATAAAACCATCACCTATATTCGCATGTCTGTCCTTACCTGCCCCAACGTCATTCTTGGAGTCGTTCACATGAACAACCTTCAAACGGTCTAAGCCGATAATACGATCAAAATTTTCCAAGACACCTTCAAAATCATCACGAACTAAATATCCTGCATCGTGCGTATGGCAAGTATCAAACGTTACGGATAATTTATCATTATGTGTCACACCATCAATAATGGCAGCTAACTCTTCAAAAGAACGACCAATTTCAGTTCCTTTTCCTGCCATTGTTTCTAAAGCAATTTGAGCGGTCTGATTTGGATCGATCACTTCATTTAAGCCTTTAATAATTTGTTTAATGCCGACATCTGCTCCTGCTCCTACGTGTGCGCCTGGATGCATGGTGATTTGAGTTGCCCCCAAAGCTTGAGCGCGACGAATTTCTTCTCTTAGAAACTCAATCGCAAACTCAAAGTGACCTGGCTTTGTCGTATTAGCTAAATTAATAATGTAAGGTGCATGAACAACGATATCGAAGAAATCAAGCTCTGACATAAGAATCTCAGCAGCTGGAATATTCATCTCTTCAATCGGTTTTCGTCTTGTATTTTGTGGTGCTCCAGTATAAATCATAAAGGTATTTGAACCATAGGATTGTGCTTCTTCAGCTGCTCCTAGAAGCATTTTGCTTCCTTTCATAGAAACATGGGACCCGATTTTAAGCATTGCTTCCTCCTTAACAAACTAGTAGTTTACTCGTCTTCTGTTAAACGAATCGTTAATTCTCTTAATTGTTCACTACTAATTTCACTTGGAGCCTGAGTCATTGGATCGGCTGCTTTACCATTTTTAGGGAATGCGATAACTTCACGAATATTGTTCTCACCAGCTAGTAGCATCACCAGACGGTCTAACCCTAGTGCGATTCCGCCATGTGGAGGGAAACCATAATCGAATGCTTCCATTAAGAATCCAAATTCAGCTTCTGCTGCTTCTGGGGTAAAGCCTAATGCTGCAAACATTTTTTCTTGAACTTCGCGTGTGAAGATACGAATCGAACCGCCACCAACTTCATAACCGTTTAAGACAATATCGTAAGCTTGTGCTCGAACTTCAGCTGGTTTATCAACAAGTTTTTCAACATCTTCTTCAACCGGATGCGTGAACGGGTGATGTAAAGCGACATAGCGATTTGAATCTTCGTCATATTCTAATAGAGGCCAGTCAACAACCCACAAGAAGTTGAATTTACTCTTATCAATTAGGTCATGTTTACGACCAAATTTCAGACGTAACTCACCAAGTGATTGTGCAACAACTTCGCCTTTGTCAGCAACAAACATTAATAAGTCCCCTGCTTCTGCATCCATCAGGTCCATTAATTCAGCACTATCTTCAGTAAAGAACTTCGCAATAGGTCCAGTTAGTCCTTCTTCAGTTACTTTCATCCAAGCAAGGCCTTTTGCACCATATTGTTTAATTTCTTCAGCTAAACCGTCCATATCTTTTCTAGAATAGTCGGCAGCTTTTCCTTTTAGGTTCAAGCCTTTAACTTGTCCGCCAGTTTCAACTGTTTTCTTGAACACATTGAAGCTGCTATCAACTGAGAATTCAGCTAAATCAATTAATTCTAAGGCAAAACGTGTGTCAGGTTTGTCTGATCCGAAACGAGCCATTGCTTCATCATAGCTCATACGTGGGAATGGTGCTGGAATGTCTAATCCAAGTGTGTTTTTCACAACTTTTTGTAACATTTTTTCAGTAATTGTTTGGATTTCTTCCGCTGTTAGGAAGCTCATCTCGATATCAATTTGAGTAAATTCTGGTTGACGGTCTCCACGCAAGTCTTCATCACGGAAACAACGAACAATTTGATAGTAACGGTCAATACCTGATCCCATCAATAATTGCTTAAATAGTTGTGGTGATTGTGGTAATGCATAGAAATAACCTGGGTGCACACGTGAAGGTACAACATAGTCACGTGCTCCTTCTGGTGTTGATTTTGTTAAGTATGGTGTCTCAACATCCATAAAGCCGTCGTTATCTAAAAACTCACGAATTGAACGCGTCGTTTGATGACGTAGTTTCAAGTTTCGCATCATTCTTTCTTTACGTAAGTCAATGTAACGATATTTCATACGAAGTTCATCAGCTACATCACGGTCACCATCAATTTCAATCGGTGGTGTTTTTGCTTTTGATAGAACTTTTGCATCAGTCACTTCAATTTCGACTGTACCTGTTTTAATATTAGGGTTAACTTGGTCAGCTTCACGCTTCACAACTGTTCCTTTTACTTCTAGTACATACTCACTACGCATGCCTTCAGCCAGTTCAAATAATTCACTATTATTTGCATGGTTAAATACAACTTGAACGATTCCTTCACGGTCACGTAAATGGATGAAAATTAAACCACCTAAATCACGACGACGATTCACCCATCCTTTTACTACTACTTCTTGGCCAATATATTCTTCTGTAATTAAACCACAGTATTCTGTTCTTTTTTCCATTATAATCTCTCCTATACTAACCAATTATTCTTATTCTTTATCAAAGAAATCGTTAAATGCTGTCATATCTGCTGTTTCTGTATTAAAGACACGCTCAAAGTTGTTGAAAATATCATTAAATGGTACTGTTATTTCTTTTCCAGTTTCCATAACTTTGAATTTCGCCTCTTGATTTTCAAGCTCGTTACCACCAATTGTCAAAACAACTTTTGCTTTGTTTTTATCAGCAGTCTTAAATTGAGCTTTTGGCTTACGATCCATATAATCACGGTCAGCTGAGAAACCAGCATGACGAATGGCTTGAACTAATTTCAAGGTCATCGTATTAGTTTCTTCACCAATTCCAACAATATAAACATCCAACGTACTCATTTCAGGAATTTCGACTTCTTGTTTCTTCAACATTAAGATTAAACGCTCTAATCCTAAACCAAAGCCAAAACCTGCTTTACTTGGTCCACCAATTTCTTCAATCAAACCATCATATCTCCCACCACCACAAATGGTAGTTTCAGAACTAAATACATTTGATGTTGAAACAATTTCAAAGATTGTATCTTGGTAATAATCTAAACCACGAACCATATTACTATCAATCGTGAATGGAATCTCTAATTCATTCAATAACTTTTGAACACTTTCGAAATGCTCTTTTGATTCCTCAGACAAGAATTCTAAAATGTTTGGCGCACCTTTAACAATTTCTTTATCGTCTTTGTCTTTACTATCTAGGACACGCAGCGGGTTATTGTGGAGACGCTTTTGAGAATCTTTACTTAATTTGTCATAAAAAGGTTCTAAATAAGCAATCAAAGCTTCTCTAAATTTCAAACGCTCTTCTGTTTTTCCTAGTGAGTTAATAACCAATTTTAAGTCTTTAACCCCTAATTCAGATAGTAGATCCCAAATTAATGCCATTGACTCAACATCAACTGCTGGGTTTGTACTTCCAATAACTTCAACGCCTAATTGGTGGAATTGACGACTTCTGCCACTTTGCGGACGTTCATAACGGAACATTGGACTTAAATAAAATACTTTCAAAGGATTTGGATATTCTGGTCCAAATAATTTATTTTCAACATAAGCACGTGCTATTGGAGCCGTACCTTCTGGCTTCAATGCCATGTGGCGATCGCCTTTATCGTGGAAATCGTACATCTCCTTTGAAACGATGTCACTTGTATCTCCTACGCTACGAGAAAAAAGATCAAAACTTTCAAATAATGGCGTACGAATTTCTGTAAAACGGTAATCATGCATGAAGATTCTTGCTGTTTCTTCTACATACTGCCAAACTTGCATGTCATCTAAAAATATATCAGCAGTTCCTTTTGGTCTTTGAATCATCTAAAATCTCTCCTTTTATTATCAAAAAAAATAGCCCCATCCCAAATACGGGAAAGGACGTTCGAGGACGTGGTACCACCTAAATTTGAGAGCATAAGCCCTCCTAAAGCAAATAACGCTTGCGGCGTGATAGCTTTGCACTATCAATCCTCCAACTTGTCTTTCAAAATAGTGCTCTGGAACAG
>CAZLGI010000070.1:0-7725 GCA_964558995.1 uncultured Carnobacteriaceae bacterium
AGAAAGACGTCAGTTTAAGATTGGCGTGCCTTACAAAGGAACCTATGAAGAGTTATTGAATACCGAAATGAAAGAATTCGGTGGAACTTGGACTAAGCAACAAGCGGATATGAAAACGACTGAGGAAACGTTCAAGCAATTTGACCACACATTGACACTTACCGTACCTGCGCAAGGAACAGTTTATCTCCGTCCCAAAAGAATTTATGGTGTGAACAAAAAGTAGACAAGCATAAAGGAGGGAAGGGAAGAGATTCCCGTAGCATTATGAAAAGTGAAATGATAGCAATGATTTTAGCCGGTGGACAAGGAAGTAGGCTAGGGAAATTAACAAGAGAAACAGCAAAACCAGCTGTGCCATTTGGTGGTCGCTACCGTATTATCGACTTTGTATTAAGTAACTGTGCCAACTCAGGAATTCAACATGTCGGTGTTGTGACACAATATGAGCCATTGGAATTAAATGATCATATTGGAAATGGTGAACCTTGGGGATTAAATGGATATAGACGTGATGTAACGATTCTACAACCATACACAAACTCAGACGGTGAAAACTGGTTTTCGGGTACAGCACATGCGATTACACAAAACATTTCTTATATTGATGCGCAAAACCCTGAATATGTATTGATTCTTTCAGGTGACCATATTTATAAAATGGATTACGATGCGATGTTACAACAGCATAAAGACACAGGAGCAGACTTAACAGTAGGTGTCATTCCTGTACCAATCGAGGAAGCTTCTCGTTTCGGAATTATGAACACTGATAAAAGCCAACAAATCATCGAATTTGACGAAAAACCAGCTGAGCCGAAAAGTAACTTAGCTTCCATGGGAATTTATATTTTCAACTGGAAAAAACTACGCAAGTACTTGAAAGACGATAAAGTTGCCAACAAAAAAATGGTTGACTTCGGTCATGACGTGATTCCAGCTTACTTAGAAAATAAAGAAAAGCTCTTTGCATACTCCTTTACTGGCTATTGGAAAGACGTTGGAACGATTGACAGCTTATGGGAAGCAAACATGGAATTCCTAGATCCGAAGCATGATTTACACATTCACGATGACAATTGGAGAATTTATACAAAGAACCCTGTTTCTCCACCACAGTTTATTTCGGAACACGCCGAAGTGAAGCATGCCTTAATTACTGACGGTTGTCAGATTGATGGCACCATTAAAAATACCATCGTGTCTCAAAATGTAATTGTCGGAAAAGATACCGTTATTGAAGACAGTGTCATCATGGCTGATACTGTGATTGGAAATAATGTCGAAATTAAATATGCCATTATCGGTGAACATGCACACATTAAAGATGGCGCAAAAATTATCGGTAAGAAGGGCGACATCCAAGTTGTGGGATTTGCTGAGGAAATCGGAGGGACAAAATAATGAGAATGAACAGTATGAGTGCCATATTAAGTCTAACTGATGCCAGTAATCAAGATTTGAAACCATTGACAAGAATCCGTCCTGTTGCGAGCTTGCCATTTGCAGCACGCTATCGCGCAATCGACTTTGCCTTATCCAATATTAGTCATGCTGGAATCGACTCCGTTGCCATCTTTATTGGTGGAAGTGGCCGTTCCATTTATGACCATATTCGTAGCGGGTCAACTTGGGATTTAGAATCTGGTTTACGTGGCGGAATCTTTACTTATTCCCAAACCTTCTTGAAGCAACGAATGGATGACGAAGGTTTTGACGAGCGCGACTTCTATAAAAACCACCGCGACTTTTTAGAAAAATCAAGGACAGAATTTGTTGTAATTGGCAGCGGGAGAATGATAACGAAGCTTGATTTGATTAACTTAAAAGATTTCCATTCAATCAAAAATGGTGAGATTACCGTGATTTACAAAAACGTTCCAGCCGAAGATGTGAGAGACCGCCAGTACGAGCGCGTTGTTGAACTAGACGCTAAGGGCAATGTGACTCGCCTTGTACAAAGCGGTGACTGGGACTTTACAGAAGACACAGTTGCTCAAAGTCTAAACATATACGTGCTTACAGTGAACAAAATGCTTGAGATTCTTGAACGTGCAGGCAAAGAAGGCATTCAAATGGATATTGACCGCCTAGTTGCTTACTATTCACAATTTTATAACGCGCAAGGATTTGAATATACGGGTCCATTAATGAATCTAGATTCAATCCAATCTTACTATAAAGCAAATATGGATCTTCTGGATACGAAAAACTATCACGACCTATTCCTACGCGGAAACAACGTGATTACGAAAGTTAAAAATGAACCACCAACTTACTATTCTGAACATGCTACCATTACGAAGTCTATTTTCGCGACAGGTTCCTATATCGAAGGAAAGGTCAATCATTCCATGATTTTCCGTCGCGTTAAAATTGGTAAAAATGCAGAAGTTAATCACTCAATCGTCATGCAAGGCAGCAAAATTGGCGAAGGTGCCGTTTTAGAATATTGTGTCCTTGATAAAAATGTCATCGTCGAACCCGGTGCTATCATTAAAGGTACAAAAGATAAGGTTGTCGTGATTGAAAAGAACAGAACGGTAACTGCATAGGAGTGTTAGTGATATGAAAATATTATACACCGCATCAGAAGCCGCCCCCTTTTTCAAAACAGGGGGGTTAGGTGATGTTGCATACGCCTTACCAAAAGAGCTTATTAAAAAAGGCGTCGATATTCGCGTCGTGCTTCCTTATTACAGCACGATGCCGCAAAAATACCAGGACATGACGGAAGACGTTTTGAATTTTACAGTGAAAGTAGGCTGGCGCGACGTTTATTGTGGCGTTAAGACACTGAATTTTGACGGCGTGACCTATTATTTCATTGATAATCAGGACTATTTCAATCGTCCCGGCCTCTACGGCTACCATGATGATGGCGAGCGATTTGGGTTCTTTTCCATGGCTGTGATTGAAATGATGGAGAAAATTGAGTTCATTCCGGATGTCATTCATGTCAATGACTGGCAAACGGCAATGATTCCAGCTCTCCTCGTGGATAAATACCATTGGATTGAAGCTTACCAAGGTATTCGAAAGGTCATTACGATTCACAACATCTTATTCCAAGGAATTTACGACCCAGTTATTTTAGGAAGTGTTTTCGGAATCGGTATGAACATCTTTCATGAAACAGGTGCTGCACATTACGGCAACGTGAATTACTTGAAAGCTGGTATCAACTTTTCTGATTATGTCACAACCGTTAGTCCGTCTTATGCCAATGAAATTCAAACGCCAGAATTTGGTGTCGGCTTAGAAGGGGCACTGCAATATAATAATCAGAAAATCCGAGGTATTATTAATGGAATTGATTACCAATTAAATGATCCAGCAACCGATAATCGCATTCCGTATCATTATTCAATGGATGATATGGATGGGAAACTTGAAAATAAGCGAGCTTTACAAGAAAAACTAGGCTTGCCAATCAAGGATGATGTGGCATTAATGAGTAGCGTCAGCCGTTTGACGGATCAAAAAGGTTTCCAATTAATTCAAGAAAAAATGGAAGAATTGATGCATACGCGAGACGTTCAACTTATTATTTTGGGTACAGGTGACCCGCAGTTTGAACAGGCATTTACGTATTTCCAATCAAAGTTTCCGGATAGCGTTCGTGCCATTATCGATTTTGATGTTGAGTTGGCACAACAAATCTACGCAGCTTCAGATATTTTCCTAATGCCATCAGCCTTTGAACCATGTGGCTTATCTCAGATGATTTCGATGCGCTATGGAACCTTACCACTGGTTCATGAAACAGGCGGCTTAAGGGATACGGTTATTCCGTATAACTTTGTCACAGGGGAAGGAACTGGTTTTAGTTTTTATGGCTTTAATGGTTATAACTTATTAGGAACGATTTACCGTGCATTAGATGTTTATGAGCAACAACCGAAAGCTTGGCACTTATTAATGGAGCAAGCAATGAAGATGGACTTCAGTTGGCATGTCCCAGCAGAGAGCTATATCGAGCTTTATCGATCGTTATTGTCATAGGGCAACCTAGAAACGGAGGAAATCATGGCGAAAATTACAGTGCAACAATTCAAAAAGGACTTTGTCAAAAAGTTTGAGCAGATGTTTGCTTACGATTACAAAGAGGGAACGGAAGTAGAACTTTTTACTGCCTTAGGTTATGTGGTTAAAAATTATTACATGGAGAATTGGAAACATACGATAGAGGAATATAAAGACAAAGAAAAAAAACAAATTTATTATTTCTCAATGGAATTTTTACCAGGACGCATGCTAAAAAGTAATTTATTAAACATGGGCTTATTCGAAGTAGTTGAAGCGGGTTTGCAAGAATTGGAACTGGATTTAGAAGAGATTTCGGATGGGGAAGCTGATCCAGCTTTAGGAAACGGTGGGCTCGGACGTTTGGCATCTTGTTTCATGGATTCCATTGCATCAGTCGGTTTACCAGGGCATGGGAATGGGATTCGTTACCGTTACGGCCTTTTCAAACAGAAATTCATCGATGGTTATCAAATTGAATTACCTGAGAACTGGTTAAGAAACGAGCACGTATGGGAAGTAAGGAAAGAAAACAAAGCGGTTATTGTTCGTTTTGGTGGGCAAGCTTATTTAAAAGAAGACGAAAACGGCAATTTACATCCACATTACGAAAATACGAGGAACATTTTGGCCGTACCTTATGATACAGCTCAGGTCGGTTATGAAAATGGCACCATTAATAATTTACGCTTATGGTCTGCTGAAATTCCGTATGGCGAAGAATACCTTTTCCAAACCGAAGCAGAACGCGATGAAGTGAAACAAATTACAGAAGTGTTATATCCAGATGACTCGAATTATGAAGGGCGCCGTTTACGTCTGAAGCAAGAGTATTTCTTCTCTTCAGCAGGCGTACAGAGCATCGTTCGTTATTTCAAGACGCTAGACTTAGAGTGGAGCGTCTTCCCAGATAAAATTGGGATTCATATTAATGACACTCACCCAACCCTTGCGATACCAGAGTTAATGCGTATTTTGATGGATGAGGAAAACCTTCCGTATAATCTAGCTTGGGAAATTACCACTAAAACCTTTAGTTATACGAACCATACAATCCTACAAGAGGCTCTAGAAAAATGGCCACTTGATATGCTTAACGATTTGCTGCCACGTCTCTATCAAATTATTGAAGAGATTAACAGAAAACACATTAAGAAAATGATTCCACTGTATGGCGAAGACTTAGCTTATCGCACAGCAATTATTCAAAATGGACAGATCAATATGGCGAACCTAGCCATCATAGGAAGTCATAGTGTAAACGGCGTTGCCAAGCTTCACTCAAATATTTTGATGACGCAAACGCTGCATGATTTCTACTTGATTTTTCCAAATAAATTCAATAATAAGACAAACGGAATCGCTCAGAGAAGATGGGTTCATATCGCGAACCGTGGCTTAACGTCATTAATAACCGACGTCATTGGCGACGAGTGGAAGAAAAATCCGAAAGAACTAGTCTTATTGAAATCATCTGTAGATGACGAGGTTGTTTTAGATCGTATTGAAGAAGTAAAATTAGCCAATAAGAAACGTTTTGCAGTTTATGTTAAAGAGGCAAAAGGCATTGACATCGATCCTGCAGCAATTTTTGATGTTCAAATTAAACGTCTTCATGCATACAAGCGTCAGCTATTAAACGTTCTGCATATTTTGGATCGTTACAATCAAATAAAAGACAATCCAGATATCGATATTCCAAAACGTGTCTTCATTTTTGGAGCAAAAGCAGCACCAAGTTACCACTATGCAAAACAAATTATTAAACTAATTAACGCAGTCGCTGATTTAGTGAATAACGATGAGAGCATCAATGACTTGATTAAAGTCGTCTTCGTTGAAAACTATGGCGTCACTTTAGCAGAATTAATCATTCCAGCTGCAGATATTAGTGAACAAATTTCCTTAGCTGGTAAAGAAGCATCGGGTACAAGTAACATGAAGTTAATGGCAAACGGAGCATTAACAATGGCTACGATGGATGGCGCAAACGTTGAAATTCACGAAGAAGTTGGCGATGATAATATGTACGTCTTCGGCATGAATAATGAAGAAGTTCAAACATATTACGTGAACCATAATTACCACTCACGCGACATCTACGACGGAAACGCACGTCTGAAGCGAGTCTTAAACATGTTAATCGATGGCTCGATACCAGGCATTTTTTCAGAAGGACAAGATATCTTTGACAGCTTAGTAAAATATAATGACGAATACTTCTTATTAAAAGATTTCGACAGTTATATTAACGCTCAAAAACAAGTAGACAAAGACTTCCAAGACAGAAAAAAATGGAACCAAATGGCATTAATTAATATTGCCCAAGCAGGAAGATTCTCTGCAGACTTCACAATTGAACGCTACGCAGAAGAAATCTGGCACATCACTAATCCAGCCGAAGATGAAAAGTTTTCGGTGGCGCCTAAAGAGCTGAGTGAAGGATTCAAAAAATAAATTTTCTGGTAAATATAGCAATAAGTCAAATAAAAGCCAATGTGATTGAGCATTGGCTTTATTTGAACTAAACATATCATTTGATTTTTTGAAATAAGTAAACTAACTGACCAGAAGAAAAAGTGTTTTTATTAGAACTTTAGATTATAAAGAAAGGGGATATGAATAAATTCCAACAACAATATATAAGCGGTTACATTCCTTAGGTAACTATGATAAGGTATATTTGAGAACAAAAAAAGCTGGCAATAGCCAGCAATTCAATCATCTAAATGATTGCCTCAAAGAGGCGATTAAGCAAAAGCTTTATTTTAACTCAGTGTGTAATTCTTAATGATGTTAGTTAAGATTACAAACATAGTATACCAAAAAAAACGGAGGTGTCAACTTTGAAAGAAACTTCATATTATATTGCGCTAGACATTGGAACGAATTCGGTAGGCTGGGCTGTAACTGATACAGAATTAAATTTAATCAAAGCAAAAAAGAGAAACTTTTGGGGGGTTCGGAAATTTGATGCGGGAAATACAGCAGAAAATAGAAGGTTATATCGAAGCAGCCGTAGACGACTTGATCGTAGAAAGCAAAGAATTAATCTAATTCAGGATTTCTTTCAACAAGAAATTAATAAATTGGATCCTATTTTTTTTGAAAAAATGGATAATTCTTGGATTAGTCCTATAGATGACTATAGAGAAAAGCCAGGAGATTTTATCTTTGGTAAAAATCAAAAAAAAGAGAAAAGTGATTATTATAAAAAGTTTCCAACAATATGGCATCTGCGTAAACACTTAGTTAATACAAGCGATAAAGTAGATATTAGATTAATCTATTTAGCAATACATCATATTATTAAATATCGTGGAAACTTTTTGTACACAGATTCAGAATTTGAAAATACTGGTGCAGCAATAGAAGAGCAATTATCTTTATTTGTTGAATTCTTAGAAGAAAACCATCAAATTGGGATTGATACGGATGGTTTTATTGATGTGGTAAAAAGTACTTTGTTAGATTTTACAAAGACTACTGCAGAGAAAAAAGATTTATTAAATAAATCTTTTAGCATTTATAAGCCAATCAAAAGGGAAATAACGCAATTTATTAATGCAATCTTAGGATACAAAGCTAATTATGATGTGCTCTTTCAATTTAATCAAAAAGTTTCTGGTTATATCAAGGATGGATTTGAAGATGAAAAATTTGATAGCTTAAAAACTCATTTAGGGACAAACGAAGTTC
>CAZLGI010000071.1:0-7651 GCA_964558995.1 uncultured Carnobacteriaceae bacterium
AAGCATTGTTTCTAAATTGTATTTCACTTGAGTTTGCACGTTACGACAAATTTCAGAAATTTTAGTTCCATAAAGCACCATAATATAAACGTCAACAGCAACGCCTTCGCCTTCTTGACGCACAATTACACCTTTTGAAAAATTTTCCTTATTCAAGATGTCATTGATGTTGTCTCTAATTTGGCTTTTGCTTGCCATACCGACTACACCATAGTTATCTGTAGCAGCACCGCCTACCACTGTTGCGATTACATCATTTGTTAAATTAATTTCACCGTACTCTGTTTGGATTTTTACAGCCATGTCCGTTTTCCTCCTTGGTATCAAATAGGAATAAACACTAATCAACATCCATGATAGCATATTTCCCAGTAAAAAATAACTTCTATTAATATTATTATACCAAAAAATAACAAACTATCGACAAAAACCTCTATCTATAGTACTTATATTTTACATATATTACAAGGTTTAATTATTATTTGTTCGTTCATCACATTTTAATTGATAAAAAGTTGCATTCGACATGAATATATGATAAATTATTCAAGTGTATGAAATTGGATAGAACATTTCGAAAAATTAATGTGTGTGATTGAATCGAAGGAGGAATAGACATGGCTAAAGTGTGCTATGTAACTGGTCGTAAAGCAGGAACTGGTAACAAACGTTCCCACGCTTTGAACGCTACTCGACGTACCTATAAAGCTAACTTACAAAAAGTTCGTATCTTAGTAGACGGTAAACCTAAAAAAGTTTGGGTTTCTGCTCGTGCTTTGAAATCAGGTAAAGTAGAACGCGTATAATTCATATAAAAAAAGAAGTTAAGCTTAGGCTTAGCTTCTTTTTTTTGCTTTTGGTAGCCATGGGACCGTTCGAAGCCTTCAACCACTCAATGTTTTCGCTGAACTTTTTTTAGGTATTTACTTTAACATTGGGATTCTGCTAAGCTACTGACTTACATCATAAGATTTCAATACAAAACCCCCTCTACAAAAATTTATGTAGAGGGGGTTTTACTTTTAATCTGTGCTTTGAATTACGGCTAGTAGGCCTTTTTTGAAACTGAAAGTCATCTGGTGTTCTTGAAATTCGTTGCTTACTAGAGCGATTGGATAAGAATAGTTTGCTTTGTTTAGGGGGTATTTAACACCTGCTAAGCTTAATTCTTTTATTTCTGTCATTCCAATAAAAGAGATGTACTTTTTATTATCTTCTTTATCCAAGTGATGATCTCCTGGATGGAAGAAGGTCAAGGTGTTACTTTTATTCAAAATAACAATTTTATCCAAAATGTCATGAAATCTTGGTTGGTAGGCAAGCCATAGATTACTCATCATATGATCTACTCTACCACCGAATAAACCGAATAACTTAATTGTTTGGACGTCTTTGATTTCTTCAGCGACATAAACTAAAGCTGCCTCTGTGTCAGTTAAGTCTTTGTCCGTTTGTAACTTCTGAATTTCTTTTGCTTCTTGTTCTAGTAGTTGCCATTCATTTTCCGTAATCGAGTCGAAATCGCCGATTGCAAGATCAACGCTTATTCCTGCCTTTAATAGGGCAATCGCACCTGCATCCACACCAATAATCAGTTGTTTGTCGTCATTTGTATCAATTAGAGGATTTAAATCATCTAATTGACCTCCTGAAACGATAATGATATTAGTTGGCATTTTCAGCTGCATCCTTTAAGTTGTCAATTGCTTGCTTAACATCTGCAGCGCCGTAAACGTAAGAACCGGCAACGAAGACATCCGCTCCCGCTTCTCGACAAGCGCCGATTGTCTTGTCTGTGATACCACCGTCTACTTCTATTAAATATTGAAAACCTTGTTCTTTACGAATTTGGTCTAGTTCGACAATTTTACTGACTGTACTTTCGATGAAACCTTGTCCACCAAAGCCAGGGTTAACTGTCATAACTAGAACAAGATCGACTTCGCTTAAAACAGGCATAATTGATTCAATCGACGTTCCAGGATTAACGACAATCCCTGCTTTTACTTTCTCTTGTTTAATTAATTGTAAAGCCCCGTGGATGTGGTTTGTTGCTTCAGCATGGATCGAAATAATATCCGCGCCAGCTTTAGCAAAAGCTGGAATAAGTTTTTCTGGATTATCAATCATCAAATGACAATCTAATGGTAGTTTTGTATGTGGACGAATCGCTTGTACAACATTTGGTCCAAAAGTTAAGTTATCTACAAAATGGCCATCCATTGCATCGATGTGAATATATCCAGCCCCAGCTTCCTCTACTCTTTTAACATCATGGGCTAAATTTGCAAAATCTGCACTTAAAATCGAAGGAGCTATAATCACATTTATCACGTGCCTTTATTTTTTATTTTTGTTATATTTCGGTTTTCTGTTTTGAATTTCGTCTAAGAAATGCAAATAATTATCGTAACGGTACTGTTTAATCTCGCCAACAGCAACCATTTCCTTAATCTGGCAATTCGGTTCATTCAAATGCATACATCCCGAAAAGCGGCAACCATCACGATTTCTTAAAAACTCAGGAAATAGAGTCGGTAAATCGACTGTTTCAATTTCTTCTAATTCGACACTACTAAAGCCAGGTGTATCTGCGATTAAAGCATCGTTAATCGGAATAAGTTCAACGTGTCTTGTTGTATGCTTACCTCGTCCTAACGATGACGAAATTTCATCTGTCTTTAACTGCAGTTCCGGCATAATTTGATTTAGTAAAGTTGACTTCCCTACCCCAGATTGCCCTAAAAAGACAACGGTCTGTTTCCCTACAGCTTCTAAAAGCTCTACAATTGACTCTTCTGCAGGTAAAGTAGATAGAATCACCTTATAACCTAAATCTTGATAATCTACTTGGAAGTCTGTAATAACCTCTTTTTCGTTGTCTGTCAGTAAATCGATTTTTGTTAAGTAAATGATTGGTGCAATAGCTTGTCCTTCTAAATAGACTAAGAAACGATCCAGCAAGTAGTTTGAAAAATCTGGCTCTGTTGCAGACATCACGATGATTCCACTATCAATATTAGCGATTGGTGGTCGAACGAGCTCGTTCTTCCTCTCCAAAACGGATACTAAAATGCCTTCATCAAGGTTTCCACTCTCAAATTCAACGAAATCCCCAACTAATGGCGTCGTATCCTTTACTCGAAAGTTTCCTCTGCCTCTTGTCTGATAAGTCTCTCCATCTGAATAAACATAATAAAAACCACTTAAGGCCTTCCTAATCTGTCCTTTTGGCAAACTTTCACCTCTCTTTTTTCACTCGACTAACTCATTTTTTTGCATAATGATTTTGCCATCTCGTTCAACAATATATGCCCCTGGTTCCCCTTCTAAAATACGGAAATTCAAAGTGACATCGTAGTCAGCTGTAATATTGAATTCACGGAAAACGTCATCGATTCGATGATCGGTATCTTCCATGTAAATGACAATATGATTTTCGGCTGGTTTTGGCGCTGTTGAACTCTCGCTCTCACTTGAACCTGACTCTGCATCTGAGCTATTTGCTTCTGCTTTTTGTGGTGCTTCATAAGGAATGGTGATTGATTTAGAGAAGACTAGTATTTTTGGTTCTGCTGGTCCAGTTGAAATAGTCACAACTAATTTGTCTCCACGTTTGAAATTACTTTGCGGCTCAATTGACTGTTCCATGACAAAATCAGCGACAATTTCTTCAGAACTTTCTTCGACAATTTCTAAATCTAAATCATATCTTCTAGCCAAGTCTTCAACACTCACACGGGAATAACCATCTAAATTATCCATTGTATAAGTTTGTTCACCCATACTAACAGTAAGACTAATCATTTGGCCATCAATCACAACTTCTTCGCCTGGATCAATGCTTTGTCCAATAATCGTACCACTCTCTGCTCCGTCAAAACGATCAATACGTTCTGTTATAAATCCTAGTTCACGTAGCTCATCACTGACATCTTGATAATCAAGACCAAAATAGTCGCTAATTTCAAACGGTTCAGGGCCCATGCTCAAAATAATATCCACTTCTGTATCTGGATTAAGTACTTTACCTGCTTCAGGATTTGTGCGAATCACAAAATCCGCTGCGACTTCATCATGGTACTCTTCAATCGTTTCACCGATTTTTAAGCCTGCTTCCTCTAGCAACGAGCGTGCTGTATTTTCTGACACATTCGAGATTGGTGGCACTTCGATCATATCGGGTTCACGGTTATTCCAAAGTATAAAAATCGTTAGCACAGCCGCTAACAAGAATAAAAGTAAACCGATAATAAGACCTTTTTTCTTAGACTTCTTATCCTTTTTGTTGGCTTTATCGCGTTCTTTCACAGTAGTAGCCACTGGTTCTTTAATGTCCATTACTGGTGTAGCAACTGTTGTTTGCTCCATATTCGGTTTAATTGGCGCCATAATCTTTGTTTCATCAAGCATCGCAATCGGTGTGAATACAGGCTCATTCATTCGATTTGGACTTAACGCTGTTTCTAAATCCATCAACATCTCTTCACAAGAATCGTAGCGATCAGTTGGTTCTTTAGCAGTTGCCTTTAAAATAACATTCTCCAAACTTTGTGGCACTGCCGGATTCACGTCACGAACAGATGGCATTGGATCTTGGAAATGTTTCAATGCAATCGAAACGGCAGATTCACCATCAAATGGCACATCGCCACTTAGTAATTCGTACAAAACAATACCTAATGCATAAATATCTGATTTAGTTGTCGTTACACTTCCACGTGCTTGTTCAGGTGAGATGTAATGCACTGAACCGAGTAAAGTATTCGTTTGCGTGATTGACGTATCGCTCAACGCAACTGCAATCCCAAAGTCAGTTACTTTCACGGTATTATCTTGATCAATTAATAAGTTTTGCGGTTTGATATCACGGTGAATAATGCGATTTCGATGCGCAAGTGCTATTGCCGAGAGTACTTGCCCCATTAAATGAATGGCTTCTTCCGGGCTCGTTTGACCATTGTTTCTAATATGTTGTTTTAAGTCAGTTCCTTCAACATATTCCATAATAATATATTGATGACCTTCATCCTCATCCACATCATAAACACTAACGATATTGGGGTGGACAAGTTGCGTCGCTGACAGCGCTTCTCGCTGAAAACGCCTAAGCGCTTCTCGATTATTTTGGAAGTCAAAGCGTAAAACTTTAACTGCCACATCTCGGTCCAGAATCAAGTCGTGCCCTAAATAAACATTGGACATTCCGCCCGATCCAATTAATCTAATTATTTTATATCTTCCACCAATTTTTTGGCCGATTTCAATCATCATCACCCCTCCTCATCCTCTAAGAAATTAGCAAGTAAGACAGAAATATTATCTCTGCCACCTGCTTCATTAGCTAGAGTAATCAACTTTTCGCCTTTTTCTTCTAAAGGCAGCCAATCTTTCAAAACTTTTTTTATTTCTTCTTCTTCAATTAAATTGGATAAACCATCCGTGCAAAGCAAAAGAACATCATTCTTTTGAATCGGCACTGACGTCAAATCAACTTGTATTCTTTCTTTTACACCCATTGAACGCGTCAAAATGTTCTTTTGTGGGTGGTTTCTTGCTTCTGTCTCCGTCAGTTCTCCGGTTTTCATTAGCTCATTCACCAATGAATGGTCATCGGTTAATTGCTTCAATTGAAAATTACGGTATAAATATGCCCGGCTATCTCCAATATGAGCAATGACTAACTCTTCGTTCACATAGGCTGCAGCGACAAGGGTCGTACCCATGCCATCTAAATCAACAAAATCTAATGATTTCTGGAAAATTAATTTATTAACTTTTTGAATCGTATTTAACAACCAGCTCGAAACATTTTCGACGTTTTCAAAAGCTGTTTCTTTCCACGCTTCGCCAAGGTGTGACACTGCCATCTCACTGGCAACATCTCCCGCGCGGTGACCACCCATTCCATCACTAATTAACATTAATGGTTGTTTTTTCTGATTTGAAAAGTGACTCACAAAATCCTCATTTATGGCTCTACTTTTGCCAATATCACTTCTATAAGCAATCTGCATACTATCCCTTGTCTCCTCTGCTACCTGACTTTTTCCATCACACTAATAAAGAAGCCGTCTGTTCCAAATGTATCTGGATAAATTTGGATGTCACCATTTGGGGTAATGGCATCTTGCGGAATGTTTTTATCTTTATTAATAAGCGTCTTAATGGATAAATGGTTCATATTTGAATGACTATCTAAGAATGCCGCCGCGGTTTGCTGGTTCTCTTTCTCGACTAACGTGCATGTGCTATAAATTAGTTTACCATTCTTTTTTAATAATGGCTCTACTGCTTTTAATATTTCTGCTTGTTCTTTGTGTAAGGCATCAATAGCGTCTGCTTTAATTTCATATTTAATCTCAGGTTTTCGACGCATCAAGCCTAACCCTGAACAAGGAGCATCGACAAAAATAGCATCAAATGATTCTAGTGGAAACTCACCTAGAACTTTTTTTGCATCCAAATGATGCGTTTTGACACGATCTGTCACTTGCATGCGACTGGCGTTTTGCTCAATTAATTCAATTTTATGCTTGTGAATATCCAACGCATGGACAACCCCGCCTTCTGAAGCATCCAGGTAGCTCGCCATATGCATCGTTTTACCGCCCGGAGCCGCACAAGCATCCAGAACGACATCTGCTTTATTTAAGTCACCAAGTAAGGCAACCAATTGACTTGACTCATCTTGGATGGTCACTTTACCAGTCTTAAATAGTTCTGAATCTGTTACTTTACCGGCTTCTACGCGTAAACCAACTGGAGAAAGTGGGCTTAAACTTGTACGAATGCCTTCTTCTTCCAAATGCAGTTTCACTTCTTCAACTTTGTCAGCTTCTTGAACGCGTAAGGATAAATATGGTTTTTCTAAAAGCGATTCGAATAACAGATTGGCTTTTTCTAAGCCAATTTGTTTCTCAAAAAGTTTTACCAACCATACTGGCACACTGTTTGTGACACTGATACGTTCAATTGGATCTGTGATCTCAGCTGGATTTTTCAAGTCATTACGTTGAACATTACGTAAAATTCCATTCACTAATTTCACAATTCCTGGATGTCCTTTTTGTTTGGCAATTTCAACTGCTTCAAAAAGAATCGCATGGTCCGGAATTTTATCTAAATAACTCATTTGATAAACTGACAAGCGGAGTAGATTTAAGACCCAACTCTGCATTTTCTTCGGAGTTCTAACAAATGGTGACAAACCATAATCTAATGTCAATCGTCTCTGAGTAACGCCATAAACAAGTTCTGTTAATAAATTTCGATCTTGAGCGATTAGATTGTTCTTTTCAATCGTTGCATTTAACAAGATGTTTGAATATGCACCTTCGTTTTCAATTGCATCCAAAATCTCCATCGCTAAATAACGAACTGAGCGAGTCACTTTATTATTTTTCTTTTTATTTTTCGCCATCTTATTCAAACCCAATCTGTTTTAAGGCTTCGATATCGACACCATTTAAAAAGTTAGTTACTGACATACGTTTTTTCCCTGCTTGTTGCAATTCGTCTAGTTGTAAGACAGTATTTTCACCACAAGCAATATATAAGGATGTTTTATCCCAGTCGATAATTGAACCTGGAGCAAGCTCCGTTGTTCGGTCCGTTTCAACTGCTTGCCAAATTTTACATCTTTCGCCCT
>CAZLGI010000072.1:0-7643 GCA_964558995.1 uncultured Carnobacteriaceae bacterium
TGGTAGTAATCCAATGGAATTCATCGGCGTCGACAACTTTACTCGTATGTGGGGAGACGTTCGTGTCCGAACCGCATTTGGGAATACAATTATTTATGCACTAGGAACAGTGCCACTAACGCTAGCCTGTTCATTAGGTTTAGCAATTATACTGAACCAACGTATAAAAGGAAGAAACTTCTTCAGAACAGTTAGCTTTTTCCCTTATGTTGCATCACTTGTTGCGGTAGCAGCGGTTTGGAATATGATTTTCAGTTCAACTGTTGGACCAATCAACGAAATTTTACGTATGTTAGGAATTGCTGATCCACCAAGATGGGCTGCAGATAGTGACTGGGCAATGGTTACAGTTATTATCTTCAGTGTTTGGAAACAAATGGGTTACTACATGGTTATTTTCCTAGCTGGCTTACAAGGTATTTCGGAAGAGTTATACGAAGCTGCAGACTTAGATGGCGCGAATCGTTGGGGACAATTCCGTCACGTTACTTTGCCACAATTACGACCAGTAACCTTTTTCGTATTGATGATGTTAACGATTAACAGTTTCAAAGTATACGACATCATTTATATGATTACACAAGGTGGTCCAGGTACATCAACCTTGGTACTTGTTTACGAAATTTATAACACAGCCTTTAGAAACTGGGACTTAGGATACTCTAGTGCCATTTCGATTCTGTTATTCTTACTTGTTTTAGTTGTAACAGTCTTACAAATCAGAGGCGAGAAAGACTTTGTAAAAGAATAAAAAGGAGGAAATAATTATGAAGAAACAACGCATGTTAGGTCAGATACTATTATATGCAGTGCTAATCATTGTAACCATTACGATGTTATTTCCTTTTCTTTGGATGCTTTCATCGTCGATCAAACTTGATAAAGACATTTTTTCATTCCCAATTCAATGGATCCCAGAGAATCCAGTATGGAGTAACTATATAGATATTTGGACCCGAATTCCATTGGCAACCTTTATTAAGAACACAGCTAAAATCACTTTAATTGTTACCTTCCTTCAGCTCTTAACGAGTAGTTTTGCGGCTTATGCCTTCTCAAAACTACGCTTTAGAGGAAGAGATGCACTATTCCTTGCTTATGTTGCCACAATCGCAATTCCGTGGCAGGCTTACATGGTGCCGCAGTTCGTCATGATGCGTGAGTTTGGTTTGAATAATACGCACTTAGCGATTATTCTTCTACAAGCTTTCTCAGCATTTGGGGTCTTTATGATGAAACAATTCTATGAAGGAATTCCTGACTCGCTAATTGAAGCAGCGCGAATTGATGGGATGAATGATTACCAAATTTATGCTAGAATAATGTTGCCGCTTTCGAAACCAGCTTTATCGACATTAACCATCTTTACCTTTGTAAACACATGGAACGACTTCTTAGGTCCATTGATTTACTTGACGAGAGATGAATTAAAAACGATTCAAATTGGTTTGAGAATGTTCATTACGCAATACTCAGCAGAGTATGGCCTAATTATGGCAGCTTCGGTAGTCGTTTTAATTCCTGTTCTAATTGTATTTTTATCCTTACAAAAATACTTCGTCCAGGGTGTGGCTGCGACTGGAGTAAAAGGATAAGAGAGAGGCGAGCCGCTTTTGAAAGAGAGAATAGAACATATTTGGGAATATTATCGGTATCAGATTTTAATTGGTATTTTATTCGTTATCATACTAACAACTGTCGTCCCACCATTATTTGATCGACCAATCAGCACGTGGCGTGCATTTTACATCAACAGTGAAATTAGTGCAGAAGACGCTCAAGAACTTGCTGATGACTTCAAGTTAGACGTGCTTGGTATTGAGACGGATGAACATGAGATTGCATTCGATACGACGATGCGTTTTACGACAACGGATGCGAGTTCAATCGCGATTTCCCAAATGGCTAGATTTACAGCCTTTGTCGCTGGCAAAGAAGTTGATCTGGTTGTGAGTGATCAAGGGATTATTAATCACTATGGTCAATTAGGAGGCTTCATTCATTTGGATGACCTGCTCACCGAAGAACAATTATTGGAATGGGAAGACCGCTTGTATTATGTTATCGAAGATGAAGGCGATGGCAAAGAACAGCCAATCGCAATTGAAATTTCGGAAGGCATGTATGCGTCTGTTCCGCTAAATTCTGAGAAAACACGTGTCAGCGTACAGTTTATTAACTTTTTAATTGATGAAATAGAGTAAAAAAGAAAGGAAGTGAGAAAATGAGACGGTTTTTTGATTTAACGAATCCATTCTGGAGTATGATGAGCTTACTGTCAGATATGTTGGTGTTAACTTTAATCTGGTTTTTTTTCTCACTTCCAATTATCACAATGATTCCAGCAACGGTCGCCTTATATTCAGTAGGGACCCACCTAAACAGGCAATCTGGCGGTGGCGTCATAAAAGAATTTGTCAGTGCGTTTTTCAAACACTTTAAGTCAACGGTTTTACCAGGCTTATTGATTCTCGCACTTACGGCTGTGATTGTGGTAGATATTTGGTATTATCATTCTGTGGATGCAAAAATAGCAACCTTTTGGCTATTTGTATTTATATTCCTTGGCCTAGTTCTTGTTAGTTTATTAGCTTACTTGCTACCATTAAAAAGTCTATACGACTGGTCCTGGAAGGAACTTTTAATCAAAAGTTTCTTGATGGCCATCCGCTATCTGCAATGGACACTCTTCATGGTAACCGTCAACGGTGCATTCTTATTCGTTACCGTATACGTCGCGCCTTACCTAAGCCTTTTCGTAATCGGTGCAATCGGCTGGTTAAATATGAAAGTCGTCTTGATGCTATTAGACCGAGAAGCCGTGCTACAAGCTAAACAGTAAAAAATAACACCTTGCGTGATATAAGAGCTTTGGCTCTTATCACGCAAGGTGTTATTTTTTTGGTTGGTTTTTTGAAGTGTTCGCGTCTAGAATCGCCAATCACTTCCGACTTCAATCTAAAGTGGGAAGTGTTCGCGTCTGGAATGACCAATCACTTCCGACTTCAATCTAAAGTGGGAAGTGTTCGCGTCTGGAATGGCAAATCACTTCCGACTTCAATCTAAAGTGGGAAGTGTTCGCGTCTGAAATGGCAAATCACTTCCGAATCATTGGCCAAGTAATAGCAAAGCGTTCTCTAACCCCTCAAACTCCAAAAAAAAGCAGTGAAGTCTGCTTTTTTACCAAATTCGTATATTTTAGAAAGGATTTTCTCATTCGTGGATAACTTCTTTTCATCATTCTCAAATAGTATAGTAGGTTTTGTTGTTGTGATAGCAGGATATACAACAACTTTGCCAAAAGTTGGCGATGAATCGACATCACTTCTATTACTATTAGGTGTCGGACTTTACTTTGGTGGTCCAATGGTAGGTTGGTTATTTTCACTGATTACCATAAGTTCTACACACTAGATGGTAAGAAAATGGAAGAAGTTCAAGCCATTATTCAAGAAAGAAAAGAAAAAGGCTTAATGACAGAAGATTACGAAAAAGTTACTGAAGATTTAATTATTGACGAAATATATTAAAACTCCCGTATGCGAAGGCTTTATTGGATTTTTCACTCAGGAAGCGTTTCTCCAGAACCTGTCAATATTCAATGAAGACAAATAAGTAAGATTTTTTTAAGAAAACGCTTTTCTAAGTTGATTGAAGAAAGCACATTAGCGTACAATAGAGCTAACAAAGGTTAGAGGAGCTGAATCATGAAAATCGCAATAATAGGGACTGGCCTTTCTGGCTCAAGTGTTTTAAGAACTATTTTAACTCATCCGAATTTTAAGCAAACTGATGAGATTATTGTTTTTGAGCCATTAGAAAATTTAGGTCCGGGCTTTCCATACGCACCGGATGATGAAACCATTATGATAAACAGTCCAACAAAACATTTAAGTGTTGATTTAAATAATTCCAATCATTTTAATGATTGGTTAGAAAAACATTTTGGCGATTATGAAAACAAAGAGGGACTTGTTTCACGTCAAAGGTATGGCCAGTATTTGGCAGAGCATTTTGCAGAATCTTATGCTCACCCGCAAGTGATGCATATTCGTGATGTGGTCACTGACATGGAAGTCTTAAGTGAAAGTGATCAGTACCGTTTGAAAACGAGTCAAGATTGGTTAGAAGACAAATTTGACAGCGTGTTTTTTGCGGTTGGTCACCAACCTTATAATGACTACTATGACTTAATCGGAACAAAAAATTATATTCATAATCCTTATCCAGCAAGTAAATACTTAAGTCAATTTAAGTCAGAACAGAAAATTGGTATCATCGGTAGCGGAACGACAAGTATCGATATGATGCGTTATTTCACAGAGCACTATGACTTAAAACACCCATTAACTTACTATGAACGTGAACACGCTTTTTATTTTCCGCGCATCCCGTATGATAAAGAGGACTTCAAATTCACTCTGACAAAAGAGTGGGTTGAAGCAGAACTAGCAAGCCGAAATGGCTATATTCCTTTTGAACACATTTTGGAAACCTTACGTTCTGATATTGCGTCGGAAGGTGTTAATTTAGAAGACGTTTATAATGCGTATAAGAAGAATGATTTCGAAATAAAATGTCGAATAGTTGAAGAAAATAATCAAGATATGGCAATGGTTCAAGCCTACATTAGTCGCCTCGGTCATGTGTTACCAGAATTATACAACGCCTTAAGTGAAGGCGATCGTGACTATTATTTGAAAAATTACTTCAGCAAGTTGCTTTTTTTCAGAAGTATGGTGCCGAATAAATCATTCAGACGTTTGGCAGCTTTGTATGAAGCAGGCGACCTACGAATTGTTTTTGGCCTTTCGGACATCACCGTTCAAGCGGACGGCAGCTTTTTGATATCCGCTAACGAAGACGAGACTGCAGATGTATTAGTAAACGCGACCGGCTTTGCAAGCAAACTCGACAAAGCAGCAGAGCAAGACAATCTAATCAAAAATCTTTATGAAAAAGAATTAATCTTACCGGCTAAAAACGGACAATTCATTCAAGTTGATTGGCCAGAAAGCCGCCTAATGACTAAACCATATGGCTTACTGGATCAAGTTTACTGGTTAGGCTCCTACATTCGAGGCGCCCAACACGAAAATAACGACGCTAAATTAATCATCCAACACGGTATAGATACCGCACAGAGAATGATGAACAAGCGCAAATGTGAAACTTGTGGAGATAGCAAAACATTAGTCAAGCAAGTTTAATTACAATTAAAAAACTCTAAATCTAAAAGCCCTTAGAAGCTGGATCACAAACGAATCCAGCTTCTAAGGGCTTTTTTGTCGTCAAAACACGAATTTTACAGCACAACAGCCTGAAGCTATAAAATTATTATCAAAACATTAAAAAACACTCAACATCCATTCGGTAGAATCCCCCGAAAATGTTATACTAGAATCAAGAAGCAACGCAAATCTAAGGAGGATTGTAAATGACATATGATTTTCAAACGATACGTAATCGAACAGAACAAGGCTCGTTTAAGTGGTTATTAATGAATGAAGAAAAGGCCAATTTGCCGAATGACATTGTACCTTTGTCCGTTGCAGATGTAGACATGCCGCATCCACCTGAACTAATTGACGGCTTGAAAGATTATTTAGATGAAGTCATTTTTGGCTATTCTGGTCCGACACCAGCTTATAACAATGCGGTTGTTGGTTGGATGAAAAGGAAACACAATTGGGATGTAAAAGAAGAATGGCTGGTTCAATCACCTGGTGTTATTCCAGCAATTTACAATACGATTGAATTGCTGACGGGGGAAGACGACGGGATTATTATTATGCCGCCTGTTTACTATCCTTTTGAACTAACGATTCAAAACTCGAATCGAAAAGTTGTTCGAAATAATCTTCATTTAGAAAATAACGCCTATACAATCGATTTTGCCGATTTAGAAGAAAAAGCCAAGGACCCTGCGAATAAATTACTAATTTTCTGTAATCCGCACAATCCGGTCGGTAGAGTTTGGACAAAGGAAGAGTTAGCAAAAATCGGACAAATCTGTGTCGAGAACGATGTTTTTATTTTATCTGATGAAATTCATTTTGACATAATTATGCCTGGCCATAAACATACTGTTTTTGCGACAATCAGTGATGAGATTCGTGAGAATGTAATCGTGGCAACTGCGCCTAGCAAAACCTTTAATCTAGCTGGCCTGCAAGCATCAAACATTATCATTCCAAACGACGAAGTAAGGGAAAGATACATCCAGCAACTTGCGCGAAAAGGAGTAGGCGGCTTGAACGTCCTTGGATATAAAGCATGCGAAATTGCTTATACGAAATTGGATGACTATCTTGAGGAGTTTCTTGAATTAATCGTTCATAACCATAAAACGATGAAAGACTATTTGAATAAAGAACTGCCCGAATTGGTTGTCTTTGACCTTGAAGGAACCTATTTACAATGGGTCGATATGCGTGCTCTGGGAATGGATAAAGACCAGCTCGAGCGCTTTATAATCGATGAGTGCGCGTTGTTCCTTGACGAAGGCTATATTTTTGGAGAAGTTGGCGAAGGCTTTGAACGATTTAACATTGCTTGTCCAACAGAGGTTTTGAAGAACGGACTCGAAAGACTAGTCAAAGCGGTGAAAGCAAGATAAATTCAGTACTGAGACGGATGTAATCATATCCAGCGTGTTGTAAACTAGATAATAAGGAGTGATTATATGAACGTTTTATTAAACATTATTTGGTTTGTCCTAGGTGGCTTTATTAGTTTTTTCTCGTGGGCCTTCATAGGAATTTTGTGGAGCATCACGATTATCGGAATTCCAGTCGGACGCCAATGCTTCAAAATTGCGAAATTAAGCGCCGCACCATTTGGAAAAGAAATTGAATCTAGCCATAGCGGTGGGTCGTTACTACTAAATATCTTGTGGATTATTTTCGGCGGCCTACCTTTAGCGATCGAAGAAGCAGTGATGGGAATTGTTTTTTGTGTCACGATTATCGGAATCCCGTTTGGCCTGCAACATTTAAAACAAGCAAAATTGGCGCTAATGCCGTTTGGAGCTCGGATTTACCGAAAGAGTTCACGATAAAGCTTGGTCTTTTTAATCTGAAAAATTATTCCTCTAAATCAATCAATTGAATCACACCATGCCCAATCTCCGCAATCGCGCCTTCATTCTCTAAGCGCGTCAACTCACGGCTCAATGATTCAGAAGTCGTGCCTAAATAAGACGCCAAGTTCTTTTTCGACATACCTAACTCAACTAACTGAAGATGGTTTTTTGTCTGCTGCGAGCGCAACAAAAAATGAATCAACCGATTTCTCACCGTTTCTGTCGTTACCCAAGCCGTTTGTTGTTCAGATGTTCCTAAGCGGCCCGCCAAAACCTTGAGCATCTTCACTGAAATCTCCGGAAAATCCAACAATAAACGCATAAAATCCTTATGTTGAATACTGCAAATCTTTACCGGGTCAATCGCTTCAGCGTAAGCCTCGTAAATCCCTTCTTTCAACAAAGCCAATTCTCCCGTAAATTCCCCTGGCAAAAGGATTCGAATCAATTGTTCCTTACCTGTATCTGATAAACGATAAATTCTAATTTTTCCACTATTCATGACGTAGAGCGAATCGGCCACATCACCTGGTCGATAAATCGTCTCTCCTCGTTCAAA
>CAZLGI010000073.1:0-6403 GCA_964558995.1 uncultured Carnobacteriaceae bacterium
AGAAAGGAAGGCCATTACGACGAATAAGTTGTAGTTATCCATCAAGAAGCCAATCACGAGTGAAGAGAACCCACCGATTGCTCGGCCCACGTTTAGTACCGCATTGTTCGCGATGGAGTGGATGCGGCTTGGGTATAATTGACTGACGATAACGCCGTAGCCAGGAAACATACCATTTACGAAGAAACCAACGAAAGCTCCACCAAGTAACAAGGCTAGTCCACTGTTCACATATACGAACAAGAAGACTGAGGCAGCTGAAGCGAGTAAGAACACTGCGAAAATCGTACGTGATCCAAATTTATCGATTAAGTGGCCAAATGTCAACATACCAGCGGACATCCCGATGATTGTGACAACCATCCAAAGAGATGAACCAGTTACAGTTAAACCGATCTGTTGTTGCAAAATGGATGGCAACCAGTTCATCAAGCCAAAGTAGCCAGCAATTTGAACGGTCGTCATGAACATCAATGACACAGTCGTACGTGACAATTCTTTTGTTTTGAAAAGTTCAGTTAAGGAAGGTTTCTCTAGTGAGAGTTCTTCTTTCGTAGACATTAATTCAAAATCATCGTCTACAGAAAAGTGCAACCATAAAACTAGAAGCACTGGAATTAAACCGAATAGGAATAATGCTCTCCAGCCTAGCAATGGAATAATCGCGCCAGCTAATAATGCTGCTGCAATTGCGCCTAACTGACCAGCAACACCATTGAAGGAAGACATTTTCCCCATTTTTTCTGGAGGTGTAATTTTTGCGATAATACTCATCGCGATGCCGTACTCGCCACCTGCGCCGATACCAGCTAAGAAACGGAATATGCAAACCCAGAAGAAAGAATCAGCGAAGAACAAAGCAGCTGTTGCGATTGAGAAAATGAAAACGGACCATTTGAATAATTTTAGATTCCCTTTACGATCTGAAAGAACACCGAAGACAAGTCCACCTAGAAGCATTCCTAGGTTCGTAATCGTTGAAATAAGCCCACCTTGTGCACCTGTTAATCCAAGATCCATAATAATAGATGATAATGCGAATGACAAAAACATGACATTCATATCGTCCATACCAGATCCGGTCAGGGCCGCAAAGAGGGCTTTCTTGTTATTTTTGGGCATAGTTGTGCTAGACATATCTATCTCTCCTTAAAATGGATGCTCACGGACATCCTTTATTTTTAGTTCTCAAACAGTATAGCACGCTCGAAAGAAAGTGCAACAGATTTCTATTGACATTTTTTTCAAGGTTAGGTAGGATTAGCACCAATGAAATAAAAAGATGATTTCCTTAATTTAGTCCCGTGAGGCTAGGAGGAAGTGCAAATGAATAACGGACCTTGCACTCCTATGCCCATTTTTACAGGCAGGGAGTTTTTTTTATTGAAAAATATGATATTAGAGAGGAATGGCATAAAAAAAGTGGACACAAAACCAATTATTGCATTAGATTTACCTTCTAAAGAAGAGGTTTTTAATTTTTTAGCACAATTCGGCGAAGAGAAACTTTTTGTGAAAATCGGCATGGAACTTTTTTACAGTGAAGGCCCAGAATTAGTTAGAGCGATTAAGAAAATGGGCCACTGGGTGTTCTTAGATTTGAAACTACATGACATTCCAAACACAGTGAACCGAGCGATGAAAGGTTTAGCAGCGTTGGGCGTGGATATGGTAAATGTTCATGCTGCAGGTGGCAGTGAGATGATGCGAGCAGCACGACTTGGGTTAGAGGCAGGCACACCAGACGGGGAAGCCACGCCTTTGCTCATTGCCGTGACACAACTGACTTCGACAACCGAGGAGAGTATGCAGGCAGAACAATTAATCCCTCACAATTTAGATAAGAGTGTGACGCATTATGCCAAATTAACCCAAGATGCAGGCTTAGCAGGAGTTGTTTGCTCGGCTTTGGAAGTAGAGAGAATTCACCAAGCCACGAGCAAAGATTTCATCTGCCTCACACCAGGTATCCGATCAACAGGAAGCGATGTTGGTGATCAAAAACGAGTGGCAACACCAGAAAAAGCACGTGAATGGGGCGCTGGTTACATCGTTGTCGGTCGACCAATTACACAAGCAGCGGATCCAGTCGCGGCATACCACACAATTAAACAGCAATGGGGAGGAATTAATTAAATGGAAGCAGAAAAATTTGCACGATTATTATTAGAATGTGAAGCAGTCAGTCTAAGTCCAAACGAACCTTTTATCTGGGCTAGCGGGATTAAAAGCCCAATCTATTGTGATAACCGCATTACGATGAGCTACCCAACTATTCGAAAAGAAATTGCAAAAGGCTTGGCAAATATCATCCGAACACATTATCCAGAAGCAGAGATCATTGCCGGTACAGCAACGGCCGGGATTCCTCATGCCGCTTGGGTAGCTGACGAATTAAATCTGCCAATGATTTATATTCGTGGCAAGGCAAAAGGACACGGCAAACAAAACCAAATCGAAGGACGTTTGGAAAAAGGCGCAAAAGTCGTTTGTATTGAAGATTTAATTTCTACAGGTGGCAGCGTCATCGAAGCGTGTCAAGCAGTTGAACAAGCAGGCGGACAAGTTTTAGGTTGTGCGGCTATTTTCAACTATGAGTTAGAAGCAGGAAAAGAAAACTTTGAAAGAACAGGCTACTCTTTATACAACCTTTCAAACTACACAGCATTGATGGAAGAAGCAGCCAAGCAAGGGATTATCCAAGAAGAAGACAAAGCCTTGTTAGCTGAATGGAGTAAAAATCCGCAAGGCTGGATGCAAAAGGCGTAAAACAAATCGATGGAAGAGGCTAGTTTAGCTAGTCTCTTTTCATTTTCTTTAAAAACACTATATCTAGTAGTCAGTTTCGTGTATAGTATCTATATGTGCTTTTTTAGTAACAGATAGCTCATGAAATGAATGAGTTAGTTAATCGAGAAATGAAGGGGATTTGATGAGTGTGATAGTGTTAGCAGGGATGATTGGAGCTGGAAAAAGTTCTTATACCGAGATGATAGCAAGACGATTAGGAACAGAGCCATTTTATGAAAATGTCGCATATAACCCTGTGTTAGATAAATTTTATAATAACCCGAAGAAATGGGCATTTAGCTTGCAGATTTATTTCTTGAATGCACGTTTTTCAAGTATTAAAGCGGCTTTGGGTGACGACAATAATGTACTGGATCGTTCCATTTACGAAGATGAGTTGTTTACGCGAATTAACCATATTCAAGGAAATATCTCAGATATCGATATGGAAATATATTCTGATTTATTAGCAAATATGATGGAAGAACTAGAAGGAACGGCGAAAAAATCACCAGACCTTTTAATTTACTTGCACGGCTCTTTCGAAAAAATTCTACATCATATTCAAAAACGCGGTCGATCTTTTGAAAAAGTAGAAGTAGGCGACGACCGTTATAACTACTTCAAACTGTTATGGACGGAATACCAAAATTGGTATGACGCGTATGACCATTCCGCAAAAATGGCGATTTCGATTGATGAATATGACATCATTGAAAATCCAGAACACGAAGATAAAGTTATGGCAATTATTGAGGAAGCATTAGATGAAGCAAGACGACCAGCTGCAAAATAACGATTGAGACATCCGTGATGGGTGTCTTTTTTGTTGGAAACAGTTAAGCGAAGAGTGGGGTTCAGACTTCATACAACGACTCCATTCATAGTGATTACATAAAAAGTCATCAGTAAACTCTAAACATCAAAGTGGTCATTTACGTCTTCCTTCTATATAATGTAGATAGACATAACACTAGGAGCGTGGGCTATAATATGAAACGAAAAGGCATGATTATTGGTGGCACTATCCTCGCAACAATTGCGGGTACGTATTTCGGAGTCGGCAATTATTTTTATAAGTATGCGTTGAAAGCTAGAAAAGAGAAACGATTTCTTGAAGGGAATCCAAACTTAGAACTTAGTGAAGGGATAGATCCGGAAATAGAGGCGGCTGCAGTTGAAGCGGACCGAGAATTTCAAAGAGTGGTTCCTTGTTTAAGTAAAACGATCCAATCTCGTGACAAGCTAGCCCTAAAGCTTGAAGCAGACTACTTCCCTAATAACACAGCAAAAAACAAGTGGGCAGTCGTTGTCCATGGTTATTCAAGTAAATCGTCTGAAATGATTCGCTGGATTCGTGGCTTTCATGAACAAGGCTTTCAAGTCCTTTCGCCAAACCTACGTGGGCATGGACGGAGCGAAGGGGACTACATTGGCATGGGCTGGCCGGATCGTCTTGATTTAATGACTTGGTTGGATGCACTAATTGAAGAACATCCAGACGCAGAAATTGTTCTCTTCGGCTTATCGATGGGCGCATCAACGGTTATGATGGCTTCTGGCGAAGACTTACCAGCAAACGTTAAAGTGATCGTGGAAGATTGTGGTTATAGTTCTGTCGGCAAAGTATTTATACATCAATTGAAGGATCAATTCGGCCTACCGCCATTTCCAGTTATGAATGCAGCCAATACAGTCATTAAAATGCGTGCCAAGTACGATATTAACGAAGCATCTGCACTTAACCAAGTCGCAAAAAGTAAGACGCCAATTCTTTTTATCCATGGTGATGAAGATTCTTTCGTACCATTTAGTATGTTGGATGAGCTTTATAATGCAGCGACTGTAGAAAAGGAAAAGTTAATTATTAAAGGTGCCGAGCATGGCGATGCAGTATTGGTTGATCCAGAACGCTATTGGAGAACAATAGAAGAATTTGTTAGTCGCTTTATTAAATAGACTGAAAACGACTATCCTTACTGATCCCCCAAAAAACCTATTTGATTAACACAACCGGTCAAATAACAGAAACAACACTGCCAGCATGATTCGAGACCATGCTTAACGCATGGAGAACGGATAAACAATCAACGTTTCCCAATGTCACTTAAACGAAATAAAAGCGGTGGACTAGCCCACCGCTTTTTGCATGTGATCGTAGCGATGACCACTCACAAACCGTTCTGATACTTTCTTAAAGCCCAACTTTTGATAAAGAGCACGGGCACGATTGTTATTCTGATCACAAAGTAAACCGATAAGTGTCTCATTTTGCTGTGTTGCAACTTTCGGCAATGCTTGAATGAGCTTACGAGCGATTCCTTTCCCACGGTATCCGTCCTTAGTAACAATAGCATCCAAATACCACTCACCAACTGCCGTCTCCTTGTCTGGATAAAACTGAAACGATGAATCGAATCCATAAGCAATCAACTTTTCTTGAATCGATTCATTTAATTGTTGTTCAAGTTCCCCTTTATAACTAAAACAGCAGCCAATAATCTTTTGCTCATGCTCATAAACAAGGCAGTTTTTGTAGCTGTAACGGCTGTGAGGCTCTTCCATGCTCGCGATGAACAGCTTTTTTAAATCATCTGCATGAATCATCCCCAGGACCGGTAATTCCATATCTTGAAAGATTTCCAGCAGTAAATCATATAAAAATGGACAATCTTCTTCTCTTGCGTGGCGAATCATTTGTGACATCCTTTCCTACTTTCAACGATAGCAACTTCTATCATACTATATTTTCGCAAAAAAGAGTCAAACAACAAGAAAAATTAAAAACTATTGACAAAAAAGATAGTAATATTAGAATAAAGCATGAAATTAAAAAAAGAGAAGAAGGTATTGTTAAAAAATCTTCAGTTTTATTTAATAATTGTTGAAACAAAAGAACAAAATTAAGTCTTATTGTAAATATTTTGACGCTTAATTATTAGAGAATAGGGTCAATTCGATTAGAAAACGTTAATTCGAAAGAAAAACATATTTTTTCCTTGCCAATCAAATTTCTACGTGCTATTATACACATATAAAGCGGTTTCGGAATTCAATAAAATTTAATACTAAAAAATTGTCATCCACGATGTAGTCTAACGATCACTCGTTATTCAGTGTCAATGGGGCATGCGACCAGGTTTTCGACCATTAGAAACGACCCTTTCTAATCTCTTCGATAATCATAAGGCCGAATTAATCAAAAAGATCATTCATCTTTATTTTAAGATGCATTGTTTCTTTTTAATTGATTCGGTTTTTTTCATTCCACCGCATGAATTCGCTTCCATTTTGAAGCTGAGTTGAATTTATTGATAGTACGTGCACGATTTAACAAAAGAGTACACAAGGATATAGATTACGCATTTCTTCTATGTTCTGTATAATAGCAGGCTAAAATGCAATAAAAAATATATATGTAGTAAATATAGTATTGAAGGGAGAATTAAGGGAATGGAAGAAACAGTACAAGTGCAAAAGAAAAAAACTTATTCAACAAGCCAGCTCTTGGGGTTAATCTCAGGCATTATCTTATTTATACTTATTTATTACGTCCTTCCAATAGACGGATTAAGTGATGGATTATCACACCATCCAGTTTTAATGTTAAGAG
>CAZLGI010000073.1:6419-7624 GCA_964558995.1 uncultured Carnobacteriaceae bacterium
TGGCAGCTTGGTGGATCTCTGAAGCAATTAACACAGGAATAACTGGTCTAGTTCCGTTAGTATTATTTCCTCTGACAGGGGCGATGGCCGCTGGTCCAACAGCCGCTGCATACGGTAGTAACACGATTTTCATGTTCTTTGGTGGGTTTGCAATCTCTCTAGCTCTGGAAAGATGGAACTTACACAACCGAATTGCTCTAACGATTATCAATGCTGTAGGGAATTAATGGAATTAGAAGAGGATTATGAAGAAAAAGACGGTAAAGACTTCAAGAAAGCAACTATTTTCGCAGTAGGTTTTGGTTCAATTATCGGAGGTTCGACTACTTTAATCGGAACACCAACGAATATGATTTTATCTGGTTTTGTAACTGAATTATTAGGCTATGAACTTTCGTTTGGTAACTTTATGATTTTCATGCTTCCTTTATCAATTATGCAATATATAATTATGTACTTCTTGTTAACACGAGTGGTTTTCAAAATCCGAATTAAACACTTAAAAAATGCGAATGCCGTTATTGAAAAACAACTGAAAGATTTAGGAGCACCATCTTATGAAGAGAAAATTGTTTTTGCAGTTTTCTTAGCAACAGTCTTTATGTGGGTGTCTCGTTCGTATCTATTTACGAACCTCACAGGCTTGAGTGACACGATTATTTCTATCGTTGCTTGTATTCTGCTCTATACACTCCCGAACAGAGAGCGTGGTTCACGTATTCTTGATGGTGATTCAATTAAAGATATGCCATGGGGTGTTGTGTTGATGCTAATGGGTGGTATGGCTATTGCCGCTGGCTTCACCAATACAGACTTAGCTCAATTCTTAGGCAATCAATTACTAGCTTTTGAAAATGTTCCATTGTTTGGAATGATAGCAATCGTTGCACTATTCGGTTTAGTGATGACTCAGGTAGCTCCGAATACAGCTTCTTCAACAATTTTAATTCCAATTGCAGCGTCACTAGCAACTTCAATGAACGTTGATCCACTTTACTTAATGATGGCAGCAGCTTTAGCAACAGGATTCTCCACAACCTTACCAAGTGGAACGCCTGTAATGGGAATTATGTACGGAACAGGTGAATTTACAATCGGTGAGTTAATGAAAACAGGTGGAATGTTGGCAATTGCCTCCGAAATATTAATCGTCGTATTCATTTATTTCTTTGCACCAATTATGTTTGGAATTTAGTGGCTAATGG
>CAZLGI010000074.1:0-7138 GCA_964558995.1 uncultured Carnobacteriaceae bacterium
GATGGCAAGACCTTGAACCTTTCCCAACTAACGCCTTATCAACAATCAACGGACCGCTCAGTTCGCCAAGCGGCTTCAGAAGCTTACTTTGGTTTCTTTGAGGAAAATGAAGCTGAGTTTGATGAGATTTACGATGTCTTGGTCAAAACGCGTCATGAAATGGCACAAAAATTAGGCTTCAAAGATTTCGTTGAGCTAGGCTATATTCGCATGGAACGCTACGATTACGACCGCGATATGGTACAAGTGTTCCGTGAAGAAGTGTTGAAAGAAGTTGTACCTGTAACGAATAAATTGTATGACCGCCAAGCAAAGCGTATTGGCGTTGACGA
This sequence comes from uncultured Carnobacteriaceae bacterium, assembly GCA_964558995.1. Classification (GTDB taxonomy): domain Bacteria; phylum Bacillota; class Bacilli; order Lactobacillales; family Aerococcaceae; genus Jeotgalibaca. The sequence goes on from CAZLGI010000074.1 coordinate 333, forward strand.
TTTACAATATTATGACTTGAGTTTGAACTTCCTAAACGGAAACGCAACTCCAAAAGGCGATCCGACTTACATTATGGAAATGGGTAAGAAAATGTACCATGAACTGTCATCAGAAACAGGACATTTTATCGACTACATGTATGACAGTGAGCTTCTGGACCTGGAAACAAAAGAAGGAAAGGCAAGCGGTGGTTATTGTACTTTTATTCCAGTATACGATTCACCATTTATTTTCGCGAATTTTAACGGAACGAGCGATGACATCGATGTGTTAACGCACGAAGCGGGACATGCTTTCCAAGTGTTCGAATCACGTTGGATCAAACAGCCAGAATTAGTTTTTCCGACTAGTGAGAGCGCGGAAATTCATTCAATGAGTATGGAGTTTTTCACTTATCCATGGATGGAATTATTCTTCAAGGAAGAAACAGAAAAATATAAGTACGCCCATTTAGCTGGAGCCTTACAGTTCATTCCATACGGTGTTTTGGTTGACCACTTCCAACATGAGGTTTACGAAAACCCAGAGATGACAGCAGCCGAGCGTAAAGCAACGTGGAGAAAATTAGAAAAAATGTACAATCCACATAAAGATTACTCCGAAAATACTTTCCTAGACCAAGGAGCATTGTGGTTTAGACAAGGCCATATTTTCGACACGCCATTTTACTATATCGATTATACTTTGGCGCAAGTCTGTGCCTTCCAATTCTGGAAACGTGCGATTCATGACAACGATCCAGATGCGTGGAATGACTACTTAGAAATTTGTAAAAAAGGCGGAACAGAGAGCTTCTTGCAACTTGTTGAGACAGCAAATCTGAAATCACCTTTTGAAAAAGGCTCATTAACTGACATGGTTCGAGCAATCGATGAAGCATTGTCAGCAGTTGATGATTTGAACTTATAGAAAATTTGGGGTTGAGATGATAATCTCAACCCTTTTTCTAAATATCAAAAAGGAGTGACTATGTGTGATTGAATTTATTAATGTATCAAAGAATTATGGTCAAAAAAGAGCTTTAAAAGAGGTTAGTTTCAACATTCAACCTGGCGAAATCTTTGGCTTGATCGGCCATAACGGTGCAGGAAAATCGACCGCGATTAAATCGCTTGTGAGCATTATCGAACCAAGCGCAGGCGAAATTTTAATTGACGGCGAATCATTGAGCGAAAACCGTTTAGCAATTAAAAAGAAAATCAGCTATGTGCCAGATACACCGGATATGTTTTTACGTCTAACTGCCCGAGAATATTGGGATTTGATTGCGGTCGCCTATGATGTTCCAGAAGATGTGAAGCGCGAGCAGCTGAAAAGATTAACCAATTTATTCGATATGATGGAGCACCAGAGCGAAACCATCGCGTCATTTTCCCATGGGATGCGCCAGAAAACCTTTATCATTGGGGCGATTTTGCCTAATCCTAAAATTTGGATTTTGGATGAGCCGATGACTGGTTTGGATCCACAAGCTTCTTTTGACTTAAAAGAACTGATGAAAGGGCACGCAGCAGCAGGGAACATCGTCTTATTTTCAACCCATGCTCTAGAAGTTGCTCAGCAGTTATGCAATCACATCGCCATTTTGAAAAAAGGTGAAATTCTTTATGATGGCACGATTAATGATTTACTATTAGAAAACCAAAACGAATCACTTGAGGAAACCTACTTGAAATTAGCAGGGCGTCAACCAGCAATGGAGGAGGTAGACAGTCATGCGTTGGAAACATCTGAGTGAACTAATTAAGGTCAATCTGATTTACTCCAATCCGCAAGTCGTTGATAAAAAGCGTAAGCAAGAAGCTGAAGGGAAAGGCAGTCGTCTGTCGGTTCCGATGACCGTCATTAGTCAAAGTGCCTTGCTGCTGTTCTTGTTCGGCCTCATCTACAGTATGATGATTAGCTCGATTGATTTTGTTAGTTATCCTGGCTATTTTACTTTTTATACTTTAACGTTTATTTCAATGGCCATGCTTCACGGTTTTTATATTATTTATAATTTACTCTATGAAAGTAAGGATTTACAGCATTATCTACCCTTACCATTTACAGGGGCAGAGATATTTTTAGCTAAAATCGTCGTTATCATTATTACGGTTATCCCTTATATGGTGCCATCTTTTACAGTGTTTTTTAACTTAGGTGTGGATGCTGGTCGATCGATTTTAATGAATATTTTGCTATCATTCGTAACTTTCATACTGACATTTGCAGTTGTTTTATTAGTAGCGATTTCCTTTATTCATTTAATTAGCCAACTATCGATTTTCCAAAAGCATAAAAAAATCATGATTACCGGGCTTTATACTATTTCAACTCTTGGAATGGTTGCCGCTATTTTGATTCTTTCAAATTCTTCGACCGAAGCGATGGCGTTCGGTATTGTCATGCCAGATTACCCAGTTATTCCATTTTTACATTATTTACACGTCATATTGTTAGATCCGACTAGCTCAGCTGGTTTAATCGGCTCAGGTGCGTGGATGCTACTCTTAGTGTTACTTCTTTTATTTGTTTACAAAGTAGTTATCCCAAGTGTTTACGCTTCACAAGAAGAGATACGCACACCAAGTAAAGTAACGAAAAAGGCAAAACCAATTAATGAAGAAGCAAAAACAATCAAACAAATCTTACTAAAATATAATTTCAATTTGATTCAAGAGAATACACTCATCATGCAATATATGAGCGCGAATATCATTATTCCAATCATGATGCTAGGCTCTTTAATGACAAACAGCTTTGATTTAAGTGGCTTAGACGTAAACTTGTGGTGGGGCGTTCTGTTTTTTGTAGGCTTTTTATATGCCTTCATGACCTTAAGTCCGATGTCGATTGTAGGTGTCATTATTTCTTTAGACAGAAATAATTTCCTCTTTATCAAATCTTTGCCATTTTCTCTAGTTTTCTATTTGAAAAGTAAATTCTGGTTCGCTGTGGTGATCCAACTGATTTTACCGCTCATCATCTCAACAGGCTTGATGCTCTGGATAAAGTTGCCAGTGGTGCTTATTGTACTATTTTTACTTGGCTTATTCGTCGGCGTCTATTTCTTGTCAGAGCGTTATTTTATCAAAGATTATCGCTCGTTGAATTTAGATTGGCAGAACATCACAGAATTATTCACGAGGGGCGGCAGTAACTTTTTACAAGGTATTCGAATTTTCGTAACCTTATTCGCAGGTGTTTTATTAGTTGTAGGAGCTGTTTTCCTAATGTCAGCCCTAAGTGGTTGGGGACGCATTTTGTTATCTATTGCTCTAATCGCAGCTCCACTTGGCTTGACTGTCGCATTCGCGATTCGCAACAAAAGACAATTTTGGGCTGAATTTGATTAAGTTAAATTATTACAAAGTTGGTCAAATTTGAAATAGAAGCTAGGTATAGTACAATGGTTAATAGTATTTGAAAAAAAGAGAAGGAAGATGTTAACTAAATGTCAAAAGGCATCAGGAACAAAACGTTTAATTTCAAGAATCCGATTTATAACGATATATTGAGTATAGCATGGCCAGTCTTAATTGAGTTGGTTCTTAGTTCTATATTCGGGATGATCGATATGATGATGTTAGGAAATATTGCCGATACAAACTACGCCGCGGCAGCAGTCGCATCTGTAGGTATCACAAATCAACCGTTATTTCTTGGTCTCTCTGTTATACAAGCACTAAACGTTGGTGGAACAGCGATTGTTTCCCGATATTTCGGAGCTAATAAAAAAGACGACATGGAAAACGTCACGAAACATGTCATGATTATTAGTATGGCATTCGCGATTCCAATAGCGATACTTGGTTTTATTTATGCAGAAAACATTATGGCATTTATGGGAGCAGAACCTGCGACAATCGCGATTGGCCAGAGTTACTTCCGAATTATCACCATCAGTTATTTATTCCAATCACTTAACTTCGGTATTACTGGAGCTCTGCGTGGTATTGGAGAAACAAAAATCCCAATGAGAATTAACGTTCGAGTAAACTTTTTGAATGTCATTGGAAATGCGATTTTAATTTATGGATTAATTGGTTTCCCAGCAATGGGAGTTGCCGGTGCCGCATTATCAACTGCCTTCGCAAACTTCACTGCAAGCGTGTTGATGATTCGTTACTTACTATCTGAGAAAAGTGAATTACGTTTTTCTTTCAAAAGGAAATTCACTTTCTCAAGACGTACCATTAAGAATTTAATCCGAATTGGGTTACCTTCAGCAGGTGAACAATTAGTTATGAGAGCAGGAATTATTTTATTTGTTCAGGTTGTTTCGAGTTTAGGAACAGTCGTTTTCGCAGCCCACCAAATCGGGATGAACATCTTGTCACTTACTTTCGTAGTGGGGCAAGCATTCGGAATATCAGCATCAGCCTTAGTTGGACGATCACTCGGTCAAGAAAAGCGAGAGCGGGCAGAGGATTATGCTCGACATTCTGCCAGATTAGGCGGCATATGGGGAATTGTGATGGGTGTACTACTATTCTTTGGCGCTGAATTCGTTGTTGGTATGTATTCAAATGACCCAGCAATTATCGAAAATGCCTCATTAGCATTACGCATTATCGCTTTTATTCAACCTTTCCAAGCCAATCAAATGATCATTGGCGGTTCCCTAAGAGGAGCAGGAGATACCCGCTTCCCATTAATATCGACATTCATTTGTGTCTTGGGAATCCGTGTTATTTTCGCAAATATTTTCATCAAAATCTTCGGCTGGGGGTTAGTAGGAGCATGGTTAGCAATCATTTGTGACCAATTCATTCGTTGGATTCTAATCCGCCTACGCTTTAGAACAGGAAAATGGAAACACTTTGGAATTGCATAAGAACATAGAAAAGACGGCTGCGAAGTCGTCTTTTTGTTTTGGGAATTTTGGTGGAGTGTTCACATTCAAAAGAGCACATTACTCCTTATAGACAAAAGCCCACGAAGAGTCGGCCACTCCATTTCGAAAGCCATCAACCTCTGTATTTTGCCGACGTGATGATATACTAAATAATAAGAACGATTCTAATTTTAAAGGAGGCAAACAGATGTTAGGGGAACTATTGTTAGTTCGACACGGGAAGGCAGAAAGTAAGGATACTCCAAAAGGGGATTTTAATCGCAAGTTAACTGAAGAAGGCATTCGTGAATTCACTGATTTCATGTCTGTGCTTGAGCCACTTTTACGTGATAAAAAACCTTTGAAAGTGTGGACGAGCCCATTAATTCGAGCGAAGGAAACGGCAGATGTTTTGACAGAAGCTTTGAAAATAGAACCTGCGACTGAAAAATCCTTCCTGGCAAATGGTGATACCAAAGAATTATTAAAGGATTTGAAAGCTGAGGAGAGCGGCTTTACCGTCATCTGCGTGGGACACGAACCATTCATGAGCATGTGGTCGAAGGAATTAACTGGTGCTATAATGCCATTTCCAAAAGGCGCGGCAATGAACATTATTTTCGATGACAAAAATAGTGCAAACGGCAAACTCGATTGGAAACTCACACCAAAGCAAGCAAAAAAGAAGTGAGTAAAATGGAAGAAGTAAGAGACATTCTTTTGAAACGACTAGCAAAAATAAATAAAGCCTATCTCAATTACCAAAACAATCCCTATAATCCAAAAACGACTCATAAGCTGCGGGTAAAAATTCGTAAGCTTCGAGCGTTATTGAATTTTATAAAGCTGATTATTGATGAGGATATTTATGACAAGCTCAATGCTTCTTTGCGTGAGACGGCTCAAGTTTTCGTCAAGGTGAGGGAGATTGATGTTTTAATCGAACTCTGTGGGGAAATTGCATTGGAAAAACCTGAGCTGAGCGAAGGTTATAAAGACTTGTTCAACTATCTAGGAAAAGAGCGACGCAAAGAAATGCGGCGAACTTTCAATAAAACAAACAAAAGCTTAATTGAAAACACTTTAGCCCTATGCGAAAAAGAAATCCTAGAGCTAGAATTCAATCAAGATAGTTGGGAAGATTTCGCAGAGAAACGCATGAAGAAACGAATCAAGAAGTTGGAAAAACGTCTAGAAGAAACCGACGAAAAAGACTATGACTACGTTCATAAAACAAGAATCACAGCCAAAAAAGTGCGTTACGCTGCAGCTGATTTCGGATCAATTATGAAAAAGACTCACAAAAAAGCGCACAAAAAAGCAGAAGAAATCCAAGATGAACTAGGTCACCAAACCGACTTACACATTAATCAAAACCTTCTAACCGAGTTCGAGAAAAAGACAGACGAGAATTCACTGAAACAACTATTCCATAAGTTAAAAGAGAATTTAGCCTAAAAAAAGACCTGCAGAAGTCAGCTATCAAGCCAACTTCTACAGGTCTTTACTCTTTATTTTTCTAAAATCTCCATAAATTCTTTCCCGTTAATGGTCTCTTCAACCAACAAGAATTCAGAAAGTTCATGCAGTTTATCAATATTCACACTGATAATTTCCCCAGCTTTTTGATGCGCTGAATTAATCATATCCATCACTTCTTGATCCACTCGCTCAGCAGTACCCGCAGAGACATTTGAAGTTGTATCACTGCTCAAGTAAGGATTTGTTTGCGTCTCAATTTGCATCATTCCGAATGTATCACTCATTCCGTAACGCGTAATCATTGCGCGTGCGATTTTCGTCATCTGTTCGATATCATTCGATGCTCCGGTTGTTTTGTTACCGAAAATAATCTCTTCCGCAGCTCGTCCACCAGCTAGTGTGACCAATTTATTATACAATTCAGTTTTACTCATCAAAGTTTTCTCGTCACTTTCAATCTGCATCGTATAACCCAATGCTCCAGACGTACGCGGAATAATTGTA
>CAZLGI010000074.1:7148-7553 GCA_964558995.1 uncultured Carnobacteriaceae bacterium
ATCTTATGCACCGGTGCCGAATCTGTTTGTTTGGCAGCAACGAGAGCATGACCGATTTCATGATAAGCAACAATCTTCTTCTCTTTTGGCGTAATGACGGCACTCTTACGTTGGTAACCTGCGATAACCGTTGCAACTGACTCTTCCAAATCTCCCTGAGTGACAACGCGGTGGCCTTCACGAACCGCACGCAAGGCCGCTTCGTTCACAATATTCGCGATCTCAGCACCACTTGCACCACTTGTTGCACGGGCAATCGTATTGTAATCAATATCCGTATCCATTTTGTAATTCAGTGCATGTACTTTAAAGATCGCTTCACGACCAGCTAAGTCTGGCAGTTCAACAGGTACACGTCGGTCAAAACGACCAGGACGTAGCAAGGCAGCATCCAAAGACTCAGGG
>CAZLGI010000075.1:0-7534 GCA_964558995.1 uncultured Carnobacteriaceae bacterium
TGCGACCGACTGGCAAGCTCATACCGATTTAGTAGATGTCGGTTTGGATGCTATAACAGAGTTTGCTGATGTAGAAATTGGCATACTGAACTCGGGTTTGTTTTTAGAAGACCTTTCAGCAGGTCTAGTCACGAAGGAAACCATGCACCGAATTTTGCCACATCCGATGAGATTAATTACTTGTCAGCTTGATGGGAAGACATTTTGTGAGCTAATTTGGGGAATGGAAGAAAAACGTACGAATTTACGCACACGTGAGGTCACAGGAATGGGATTTCGTGGTAAGATATTTGGAGAACTATGTTATAAAGGAATTTCTGTTGATACAGAGCAGAAAGTTATCTATTATAAAGGGAAAGTAATTCAAGACAAACAAACCATAACATTCGTCACAGTCGATCATTATCGTTATATCAGTTTTTTTCCACTGATTGAAAATAAAGGGGAAGTCGAGCTGCTATTTCCATACTTCCTACGTGATGTTGTGAGTCAATATTTAGAAAAGAATTTCCCTCTTTCCTAAAAGTAAATGAGGAGATCATATGAAAAACGATAAAAAAACACTCAAAAAACAAGTGTCTTCAAAATTAGAGGATATTACATCACCTAACGAAGAAGAAACAGAGAAGAAAACAGCAAAAATATTGAATATGAGTCAAGTTGAAATCATTGACGAGACGCATTTAACCATTGATAAGGCGAAGTATACCGTCGCTGTCAATCACCGTGACGCAGTGGATGCAGAAAAAATTGCGGAGCGCTATAATACGATCTTAAATAAATACGATTATATTGTGGGCGACTGGGGATACGACCAGCTTCGTTTGAAAGGTTTCTTTGATGAGGATAACCATCGTGCGCCTTTTGACAAAAAAATCGCCTTCCTAGAAGACTATCTCTACGAATATTGTAATTTCGGCTGTGCTTATTTCGTTTTAGAAAAAGAAAAAAGCGAGAAACAGAAGCGATCAAAGAGTCGCCAAAGAAAGAAACCAAGAGAGCGTAGAGATAATCAGAAGCCAATCCAACCTAATAGAGGTCAGGCGAAAGAGAAGCAGGCACCTAACAAGAAAAAGGTGGAAAATAAAAAACGTGTCGAAAATAAAAAACCGACAGAAAAGCCAAATACTGGTTTTCAAATTCGAAAAGTAGATAAAGAAAAGTAAATGACTATTGAGGTGCTTAGAAATTAAACAATATAAAGGCTATTTAATCGATTTAGATGGAACAGTTTATAATGGGACAAATCCAATCCCAACGGCAAAGGTTTTTGTCGATCAATTAGCAGAAAAAGGGATTCCGCATTTATTTTTAACGAATAACGCCACACGAACACCTGAAGAAGTAGCCAGTTATTTATGGGATATTTGTCAAATCGAAACGACAGCGGATCACGTTTATACGAGTGGTTTAGCTGCGGTAGATTATATTGCAAATAACCATGCTGAATCAAAAACCTATGTTGTAGGTGAGGCTGCCTTAATCCGTCAAATGGAAGCAGCTGGGTTGGAGCTAACAAATGATATTCCAGATATTGATGTGGTGCTCCAAGCTTTAGACAGAGAAGCGACTTATGAAAGTTTGACCGTAGCCAGTCGAGCGATTCGAAATGGCGCAGCATTTATCGTGACCAATCCTGATACGAACATCCCAACTGAAGTGGGCTTAGTACCAGGATCAGGCTCTTTAACAGCTTTCCTTGAAAGAAGTACGCAACAAGAACCGCTTATTATTGGTAAACCTTATGAACATATTATGACTGGAGCAGTCGAACGTTTAGGTTTTGATAAGACGGAAGTTGCGATGATTGGTGATAACTACAATACTGATATTTTGGCTGGTATTAATTATGGACTAGATACGATTCTTACTTTGACAGGTTTCACGCAAAGAGAAGATTTAGAGAAGGTTCATGCTCAACCAACTTATATTATCGAAAATATGAATGAGTGGAAGGTTTAATTATGGAGAGAATAAAGAATAGCATTGGCTACATCCTAATCATCCTTTTTATTTTATCAGCAGCAATTACAATTACGATTAATTTCACGCCATTATATGCTTTTGATGTCTCTTATTTTGATATCACTGACATAACTGGTTTGTCGAAAGATACAATTATGGAAAACTATCGTATTTTAATAACCTACTTAAATGTTCCGTGGAGCAACGAATTAGCAATGCCAGATTTCCCTTCATCAGAAAGTGGCTTATTTCACTTTTATGAAGTGAAGCAATTATTCTTGTTAAATTACGTTATTTTAGTCGTTAGCGGATTAGGGAGTTTCTTCTTCCTTCGTGAAAAGAAGAAAACAAGACGCACGTGGAAATTACTTCAACCGACGAGAATTATGGCGGTTTTGCCGGTTGTCATTCTGTTTTTCATTGCTATTAATTTTGATCAGTTATTTGTTCTCTTTCACGAGTTGTTCTTTAATAATGACGCCTGGCTGTTTGACTACCGAACAGATCCAATTATCTTAGCATTACCACAAGAGTTCTTTATGCATTGTTTTATCTTAGTGTTTGTTTTACTCGAAGCTGGGATAGGGAGTGTCTATTGGTGGGCCAAGAGACAAATGAAAGTTAAATATTAAGACAAAAAAAAGATCCAGGCGGAAATTCGCTTGGATCTTTTTGCTTAAATGCTTATTTCATAATATCGCTTTTGTTTGGATTATCATGGGCAATACGACTTGCAGCTGAACTGGCAATCGCACCAACGATATCATCTAAGAATGTATGACAACTGTTATCAGATTTGTCATTTAGCTCTTGTAAAATACCAGGTTTCACTTTGTCGATGTAACCATAGTTTGTAAAACCAATCGAACCATAAACGTTAACGATTGAAAGGGCAAGAATCTCATCAATTCCGAATAGTCCTTCGTCGTTTAAGATAATGTCTAGTAGGGGTTGTGAGAGTTGGCCATTTTCTGCTAGAACATCTAACTCAATCCCAGTTAGAATAGCGTTTTGTACTTCTCTTTTTGTCAGTACGGCACGCACGTTTTCTCTACATAACTCAATTCCAATGTCTTCAACATAATCCTTTTGTAAAAATAACACTAATTCTGCAATATCATCTAATTTCACACCACGTTCTTGTAGACGCTCAATGGCGCGTTGGTGTAATTCGCTATCACTTTTAACCATGTGTCAATTCCTCCTTTAGAATAAGCTCGTGCTGTGCATTGGTTGCACGCGCGAGTCAGGGTTGATATAAACCATAGCGTTGTTAACGGCAGTAGGTGCTTCACCGAAGCCAGTTGCAATAAGGTTAACTTTCCCCTCATATGACCCAATATCCCCAACCGCATAAACACCTGGAATAGTTGTTTCCATTTTTGTGTTAACCAAAATTGAATTACCTTTGACTTCAAATCCCCAGTTCTTCATCGCTCCAATTGAGGACGAAAAACCGTAGTTAATTAAAAAATCATCAACTTCAATTTCAATGGTGTTGTCTTTACGTGCTTCTTGAAAGATAACCCGATCAAGCTTTTTCCCGTCTCCTTGAATACTAATCGGAATATAAGGGGTTAAAACTTCGACAGAAGATTTTGATAACAGGTGAACGCTATGTTCATGTGCTCGAAACTTCGGACGACGGTGAACTAAAATCACTTTTTTCGCAATAGGTTCCAGTGTCAACGACCAATCAACTGCCGAGTCGCCACCACCACAAATCGCGACCACTTTATCGCGGAAACGCTCGATGTTATTAACGAAATAATGTAAATTCTCGTCTTCATATTGATCGGCGTGTTCGATATTCAGTTTTCTCGGACGGAAAGCACCATTACCGGATGAAATAATCACGGCTTTGGAGTAGTGCTTTTGCTTTGATGTTTGGATTTCAAAAATCCCATCATCATTTTTTTCTAATTCAAATGCTTCTTCTCCGCAGCAGATTGTTGTATCGAAGCGATCTAATTGTTTCGTCAGATTTGCTACCAAATCTGCTCCAGATATTTCTGGCAAGGCTGCAATATCATAAATGATTTTTTCAGGATAGAGCATACCTGGTTGGCCACCTAAATGAGGTAGGGCTTCGATAATCTTAACTTTTGCCTGTCTAAGTCCACCGTAAAAAGCGGTAAACATACCTGCAGGGCCGCCGCCAATGATCGTTATATCAAAAACTTCTTTATTCTCAACCAAAATAAACCCTCCAACTTACGCTTATAAAATGCCAAGCTTGCTATAAATCAATCTCACTAGGAAAGCAACAAAAATTCCGGTTAACAAACCAACGAAAACTTCAATTGGCTTATGTCCCAAGTATTTTTTAAGAATCATTTTCTTCTCAATGTTACTATCATTGAGTGCGCTGCCTTCAATGGTGCTATTATGTTTGTGTTTTTGCGAAAGAATTCGTAAATCCTTTAGCATATCTACTAAGACAATACCTTGCTCGCCACTTTGACGACGCACGCCCATTGAGTCAAACATAACGATAACCCCAAAAGTCGTAGCGATTGCCACATACCCAGACGTATACCCATATTCTAAAATAAGCGCGGTAATAAGCGCTGTTACGCCAGCGGAGTGAGAACTTGGCATCCCACCAGTTGTTGTCACGATAGAGATAGATGTTTTGTCATCTTTCATCAGTTTCGCGATTGGGTATTTAATTGCTTGTGTAAAAAATATTGATATTAAAGAACATACTAATGGAAAATTATTAAATATTATCATTCTATTTGCTTCCTTCTTAGGTAATTAAAGTATAATGATATGATAACATGAAACTTTACTGCACTACTAATGAAAATTAGTATATGATATAGAAAGTACTGATTGTACTATGTTAGAATGGATAAAAAGGAGGAGAAATAATGAGTCAATTACAAGATTTACCACAATTAAAAGAAACAACTGAAAATGAAGTAAAGGTGATTATGAAAACAAGCAAAGGTGATGTTCACTTACGCTTATTCCCAGCTTATGCACCTAAAACAGTAGAAAACTTCTTAGGGTTAGCTAAGAAAGGTTATTACGATGGGATTACTTTCCATAGAGTGATTGAAGACTTCATGATCCAAGGGGGAGACCCAACTGGAACTGGCGCTGGTGGCGAGAGTATCTGGGGTTCATCATTCGAAGACGAATTCAGTACAAACTTATTTAACTTACATGGTGCTCTATCAATGGCGAACGCTGGACCAAATACAAATGGTAGCCAGTTCTTCATTGTTACAAGTAAACAAGTACCAGCAAATATGTTAGGTCAACTAGAAGCAGGCGGCTGGCCAACAGAAATTATCGCAAATTACGAAGAAAACGGCGGAACGCCTTGGTTAGATCAACGTCATACTGTTTTTGGACATGTAGAAGCAGGGATGGATGTTCTTTATGACATCGAGAAAGTTGAAAAAGGCCCAGCAGACAAACCAGTAGAAGACGTTACAATTCTAAGTATTGAAGAAGTCAGCAAATAATCTCTGTAAATAGGATGAACAGCATTAGCTCTTCTGTCTATCTTTTCCTTTGCAAATCATGTTATAATTATGTTGAAATAGAAAAGGGATGATAGAGTAAATGGAATATAGAATTGGAGATGTCATCACTGGAAAGGTGACAGGCATTCAATCGTATGGTGTATTTGTCAACCTAGATAAGGATACACAAGGCCTCATTCATATATCTGAGTGCAAACACGGTTATGTAACCAAATTAGATGAGCTTGTAAAAGTAGATGAAGACATCGAAGCGATGATTATTGATATTGATGAGTATACGAAGAAAATCAGTCTGTCTCTTCGAACATTGGAAAAAATTTCAATCCAACCACAACCATCACGTAAGAAGCATCGTAGAAAAAGACACACTCCTCAAATTGGATTTAAGTCATTACGTAACCAAATGCCAATCTGGATTAAAGAAGCAAAACAAGATGAGCAGATACGCATGACAGAAATGGATGAAGTTAGCCATACTAAATAATGGAAGTGAGATGAGCGTTCATGACGGAAAAAGGATTAGTTGCAGGAACAATAATGGTGACAAACCAAAAAGGTGAGTCTTATTTCCTTGTAAATTGTCAAGATGGGAAGATATCATTTCTTTTTGAAGAAATTGATGAAGGTACGAAAGTTCCCTTTGGAGTAATGATGCGATCGTTATTAAAACATGTCACAATCGACTCTGAATCCTTAAGACTCATGGATTTAACGAATATTAGAGGCGATGGCTTTAATGTCCCTCTATTTGTTTTTGATTTAACGGAACGACCAGAAAATCCTGAGCAACTCCTAGCAAATTCCGATCACATTAAGTGGAGACGATCAAAAGAATTAACAAGTCTTCTTAATGAATATGATTTTAGTGGTGTACCTGTTTATCGTCAAAGTAATAGCGTCTAGATAAAAAGAACGGGGGAACTGATATGACACATATTCAATTTGATTACACAAAGGCATCAAGCTTCTTTGGTAGTCATGAATTAGAGTACCTACAAGACCAAGTTACCATCGCGGATAAAGCGCTGCGTGACGGCACTGGACCTGGTGGTGATTTTACTGGTTGGATCGAATGGCCAGAAAATTACGACAAGGAAGAGTTCGACCGAATCAAAGCAACTGCTAAGAAAATCCAAAATGATTCTGATGTTCTTGTAGTGATTGGAATTGGTGGTTCTTACTTGGGTGCAAGAGCCGCAATTGAATTTTTGAATCATTCTTTCTATAATGTTCAAACAAAAGAAGACCGCAAAACACCTCAAGTGTTCTTTGCTGGGAATAGTATTAGTTCGACTTACCTATCAGACTTGATAGAAGTAATCGGTGATCGTGACTTCTCTATTAACATGATTTCAAAATCAGGAACAACAACGGAGCCAGCAATTGCTTTCCGCGTGTTCAAAGAATTACTGATTAAGAAGTATGGTAAAGAAGAAGCGGGTAAACGAATCTATTCTACAACAGACAAAGAACGCGGAGCAGCTAAACACGAAGCTAATGTCGAAGGTTACGAAACATTCGTAATTCCAGATGACATTGGAGGTCGCTTTACTGTATTGACCGCAGTAGGTTTATTACCAATCGCTGTAAGTGGTGCTGACATCGATGCGCTAATGGCAGGTGCAAAAGACGCACAACATGCTTACGCAAGTTCAGATCTAACTAAAAATGAAGCTTATCAATACGCTGCTGTACGAAATCTACTATATAGAAAAGGAAAAGTAACTGAGTTATTAATTAACTATGAACCAGGTATGCAATACTTCTCTGAATGGTGGAAACAATTATACGGTGAATCAGAAGGAAAAGACCAAAAAGGAATCTTCCCAGCAAGTGCAAACTTCTCAACTGATTTACATTCACTAGGGCAGTACATTCAAGATGGACGTCGGAACATCTTTGAAACTGTTATCAAAGTGGAGCAAGCTAGAAAAAATCTAACAATTCCGGAATTGGGAGAAGATCTGGATGGGCTGAAGTATTTAGAAACAAAAGAAATTGATTTCGTAAATACAAAAGCTTTCCAAGGTACTTTGTTGGCTCATACTGACGGAGATGTACCGAATCTA
>CAZLGI010000076.1:0-7497 GCA_964558995.1 uncultured Carnobacteriaceae bacterium
TCGAAGAGCACGTCGAAGATGCTCCAGAAAATGTCCAAGACGATATTCGCTCAGGCGACTATATTTTTGGCCGAGGCATTATGGATATGAAAGCCGGTATTGCTCTGAATCTGCAAACTTTGGAAAAAGCCATTTTGGAAGATTGGGCTTTGAATATTGTTTTCTTGGCAGTCGGGGACGAGGAGGTAAACTCGGAAGGCATGCGCGCTGCAAGCCCGCACCTATTGGAATTGAAGGACAAATACGAGTTGGATTATCAAATGGGAATTCTGAGTGAGCCTGTTTTCCGTAACAATCCAAATGATGATGCGTTTTCCGTTTATACTGGAACGGTCGGGAAAGTACTTCTGACGGCATTGGTCGTTGGGAAAGAAACCCACGCAGGTGAACCGTTATCGGGAATCACGTCTTCTTACTTGTCGAGTTTCTTGACGCAGCAAATGGAATGGAACAGCGATTTCGTCGAAGAGGATCACGGTGAGCGTATGCAGCCGCCAGTCGTCCTACAGCAAAAAGACTTGGTCGACTTATATTCGGTCCAAACGCCTTTACGTACGTCAATTTTGTTTAACGCCTTCCAAATGAAGCGCAGCATCGCAGAACTTTTTGACCTTTTTGAAAAAAATGCGAAAATAGCAGCCGAAAAAGCAAACGTTGATTACGTTGAAAAATGCGATTTTTATAACATCGAATCAGTTGGCGAGGTCAATGTGATTCGTTATGAAGATTTGCTGGCTTATGCGACGAAGAAAATGGGCGCGGCTTGGATTGAAAAAACGCGCGTGGATATTGAAAAACGCAAAGAAGGTGACGTCCGCGATAAGTCGTTGATGATTGCCGATCAGCTGATGATGGCATGTAAGGAACTCGCTCCAGCAATGGTCTTGTTACTTGCGCCACCTTATTACCCAGCCGTTTCTTTCAGTGGCGATCCTTTCATCGAAGAGTGCAATGAAAAAATATTAAACATTGCCAAAGAAGTCGTGTCGATTCCGGCCGAACGAAAGCACTATTTTAACGGTCTTTGCGACATGAGCTACGTTGCCTACAACGGTGACGAAAGTGAATACGAAGTCTTTGAAAATAATGCACCAATTTTGGGCAATCTCTATGACGTCCCGTTCAAAGAAATGCAGGAGTTAAATTTGCCAACTATGGTAGTCGGGCCATATGGAAAAGACCCGCACAAACGCTACGAGCGTCTACATAAAAAGAACGCCTTCGAAGAGATGCCGATATTGTATGAGCGGTTCTTGAAGAGTTTGATTGAAAATAATTAGATGTGTTGACCGCAGAGGATTTTGCGGTCTTTTTTTAATGATTTAATTAATGAGCGCTCATCTTTTTTTGAACAAACAAAACTATAAATCGCATTGATTGTACATCGATGCGTTTATCGGTAAAATTGTAATAACAAGATAAATATAGAAGGAGGAGACAATATGGCTGAACAACATTCATGGTGGCACAAAACGATTCTCTATCAAGTTTATCCAATGAGTTTTCAAGATACCGATGCGGATGGCATTGGTGATATTTACGGTATTATTCAGAGACTCGATTACATTCAAAGTTTAGGCGTTAACATGATTTGGCTAAACCCGATTTTTTCATCGCCAAAAATCGACAATGGATATGACGTTGCCGATTATTTGAAAATCGATCCCCAATTCGGGACGATGGAAGATGTTGAAAGATTAATTATCGAAGCGCATAAACGCGGCATTAAAGTTATTTTTGATTTGATCTTAAATCATACTTCTGACCAGCATCCTTGGTTCCAGGAGGCATCGAAGGGGCGCGACAATCCTTACCGTGACTACTATATTTGGGAAGACGGCAAGGACGATGGTAAAAAGGCGCCGAATAATTGGGAAGGCTTTTTCCGTACGTCGGTTTGGGAAAAAGAACCAAATGAGGACCAGTATTATTTTCACCTTTTTGCAAAAGAGATGCCCGATTTAAACTGGGAGTGTCCAGAGGTGCACCGGGCGATGGAAGATATCGCTTTATTCTGGTTAGACAAGGGGATTGATGGCTTTCGTTTGGATGCGTTTATCCACTTGCACAAGCAGGAAGGTTTCCCGGATTTGGATTTACCTGAGGGTGAGATTGACTTGGCAGAGCAATATTATGCTAATCTACCAAAAGTAAATCAGTACATGCAGATTTTTACGTCGCGTTTGAAAGAACATTTTCCAGATGTTTATATTTTAGGCGAAGCGGCCTCTGCCGATGTTGATTTGGCACGGACTTACACCGATCCGAATCTAGGTGGTTGTCATTCCGTCATTACTTTTACCTACTTTACGATGGATGAAGAAAACAAGGACTCAAGATTAAATCGCAATATGCAGAAGTCAGAGATTCGTTACGACAAATTGAAGGAAACGATGACTGAGTGGCAAAATAAAATGTCTGATGTCGGTGGGCCAACGCTTTATTGGAGTAACCATGACATGGCGCGGGTGGTATCGCGAATTGGCGATGACCAAATTTACCGTGATAATAGTTCGAAAATGCTGGCGACATTGATGTATTTACAAAAAGGCATTCCGATTATTTTTAACGGAGAAGAAATCGGCATGCGAAATTTGCATATCGACAAGATAGAAGATTTCGATGCTCCAGAAGCAGTGGATTTTTATGAAGAAGCATTGGAACTTGGCTACACGCGAGAATGGGTGCTCTATAATTTGAGGGAAACGTCCAAAGATGCGGCACGAGGCGTGATGCAGTGGGATGACAGCGAGTTTGCGAGTTTTTCTTACGTCAAACCTTGGAGTGGAGTCAATGTGGAGCATACTTACAATGTTCGCGACCAAGTTCGAGATCCCAATAGCATTCTCGTTTATTATAAAAAGATGATAGATCTGAAGCGAACTGAACTCTTTACCTTTGGCGACTATCGTTTGTTGGATACGAAGGACGAAATTTACGCCTACGAACGCGAGCTAAATAACAAAGTCGCAACAATTATTTGTAATATTACCGATGAAATCCAGACCTTTCCACTTGAGAAAATATCTGACAATGGCTATCGACGACCTATTTTGGAAAACGAAGGGGTGCGGATTGTGAACGACACGGTTCGCCTCAGCCCTTATAGTTCGGTCGTCATGTTGACGGATTATGAATATGACTAGAAAGGAAGATTAGATGGCCACACAAACTGATGCAGGTCTACGCAACAAGGTCGTTTATAGCATCTATATCAGAAATCATACGGAAGAAGGAACTTTTGAAGCGGTGATTCCTGATTTGCCGCGGATAAAAGGCTTAGGTGTCGACATTATTTGGTTGATGCCGATTCATCCGATTGGCGAAGAGATGCGTAAAGGTATTGCTGGAAGTCCCTATGCGATTGCCGATTACCGCGACGTTAATCCGGAATACGGTACGATGGAAGAATTCGAAAATCTGGTTAAAGCGATTCGCGATAACGGCATGAAAGTGATGATTGATGTCGTTTTAAATCACACTTCACCAGACTCGGTTCTTGTCAAAGAGCATCCAGAGTGGTTTTACCGCCGCGAAAATGGACGAATGGGTAACAAAGTCGGTGAGTGGTATGACATCGTTGACCTTGATTATAAAAATAAAGATTTGTGGACTTATCAAATTGATACATTGAAGATGTGGGCGGAGAAAATTGATGGCTTCCGTTGCGATGTGGCGAGCCTGGTGCCTTTAGAATTTTGGCTTCAAGCCCGCGAAGAGATCGATCGAACAAATTCTGATTTAATTTGGTTGGCCGAGTCGATTCATACGAGCTTTTTACGCCAACACCGCGACCGAAAAAATGTCGGCTTGTCGGATAATGAAGTTTTCCAAGCATTTGACGTGACTTATGATTATGACGTGCATAATTTTTTCGAAGATTATTTATGGGAAGAAATTACCTTGAAACACTATTTAGAAATTTTGATGTTTCAAGACGGAATCTATCCGATTAATTACGTGAAGTTGAAATTTTTAGAAAATCACGATCACCCTAGATTTAGAAAATACGTCGAAAAACCGCAAAGTGTTAGGAATTGGACTGCCTTTTTATATTTCCAAAAAGGTATGACCCTCCTTTACGCGGGGCAAGAGTATGGTATCGCGAAAACGCCCGATCTTTTTAACAAAGATTTGATTCCTTGGACTGAAGTGGATATGGATTTGACGCCGCTGATTCAAAAGTTGAGCGTGTTTAAACAGGAAGATTGTCTGAAGGAAGGGATTTATTCGCTAGAAGCTGAGGAAAATTCGAATGCGGTTGTTGGCGAATACGTTCATGATGACAAAACGATGCATGGGATTTTCAATCTAAAAGGCGAGGCTAGCGTAGTAAAAACCTCAGCGCCTGATGGGAAATATCAGAATATTTTGGATGATGTGACTTATACCGTTCGGAACGGGGTTCTGTTGACACAGGGCGAACCGATTATTTTCGCTCACTATCACGAACAGTTGATTTATGATTAAGAAATGTTCGAACCGATTGTATTTGCGTGATTGGTTATCTTCCTCTAAAATTGAACTTATATAAAAAGAAAGTACAGGTGGCTAATCGTGCAAAACGCAATATTTCCAATTAATTATTTAAGTAGTATTTTAACGCCTACGAGAACCTATTTAGGCAGAAAGTTATTAACATGGCCGAAGATGATCGTCGTTATTTTATTCTTGAATGGCTTGATGATGATTCCAATTTCCTTAAACTTCGCGCAATCGGCAGCTTTTACTTTGCAGCCGACCTATCCAACCGTTTTTGAGATGATGGATGAGGAAGTAGTCGCTCAACTTGGACAAACTGAAATGAGTCACGGGCTGATGACTTTTACGGAACCTTTTCGACTTGAACAAACGGACGGCATCGTTTTAGGTGGCGCGAGCGAAGCGGATGTAACGGCTGCTTTGCAAGAAGAGAATGCGCTAATTTTTAATGATACGAGCATGGTTCTAAAAGAAGGCGATTTGCCGATGACGGAGGTTCCTTATGCGGAAGACCTGAATTGGCAAGACGCAACAACTCCAGATGCAGTAAGAGAAACAATCAGTAATCAATGGTACCAAGCGAACCAGATTTACGTGGTCGCGACTTACTCGATTATGATTACGGCGATGTTGTTAATTATGAGCCTGTTCATGACGTTCGGCGGTGCCTTCTTCCTTTACATGGCAGCTCGCAGTCCGTTTATCGAAATAGATTCTTACAAAGAGGCAGTAAACTTAGTGCTAAACGCAATGGGCTTGCCGACACTTTTAACAATGGTGGTTGGCCTGTTCGTACCGGAAATTACGATTATGATGAGTGTGCAAACGTTCGCCATCGTGATTTACCTCGTTTGGACTTATTACAAAACACGATTCTCAAAAGGTTTTATGGAACGCGAGGAAAGACGGGCGGTTGCTCACGGGAGAAGCGACGCAACTAATCCTGATGAGAGAGAAGATACTGACACACCGGAATAGACATGGAAGGGGTAATGTAATTGATGAAACGATTATTCGCAATCGATCCTTGGAAATTGACAACCGATACCCTAGAAAAAGATGATAAACGACTACAAGAAAGTTTGACTTCACTCGGAAATGGTTACATGGGCATGCGGGGGAACTTTGAAGAAGGTTACTCTGGCGACACCCACGAAGGAACCTATTTTGCTGGTGTTTGGTATCCCGATAAAACGCGGGTAGGCTGGTGGAAAATTGGTTACCCTGAGTATTTTGGCAAAGTAATTAATGCAATGAACCTGATCAAAGTCGGCATTTGGGTGGATGGCCACCAAGTTGACTTGGCGACGGATCAAATTGAAAACTTTTATTTAGAGTCAGATATGAAAAATGGTCTCTTGAGCCGTCACTTTGACTGGCAAAACCAAGCCGGTGACGTAAAAATTCGTTTTTCCTTCCGCCGCTTTTTGAGCATTGTCGATAAAGAAATTGCTGCGATTGAAGTGAGTGCGGAAATGTTGACAGGTGACGCGGAAATTAGCCTAGCGCCTGGTTTGGATAATGTCGTTCATAACGAAGACGCTAACTACGACGACATGTTTTGGGAAAAGGTTGAAGAAGCTGCCGAAACCCCAGCATTTGTTACGACTCGGACAGTGCCGAATAATTTTGACATTGAGCAGTTTACGGTGACAGCGGCAATGTTGAATGAGGTCAGTGGACTTGAGAGCACAGGTATCACGACTGAAACGATGAAAGTTGAAGAGACTTTTAAAGGGAAAGTAAGTCAAGGCGACACGTTTAAGTTGAATAAATACGTCGCTGTTGTGACCAGTCGTGATATTGAAGAGCATGCGCAAGCTAGAGCAGCACAGGAATTAGTAACGGCTGCTTCTGACAAAGGCTTTGAAATTCTTTTTGAAGAAAATGAAACGGCCTGGGCAGCGCGTTGGCATAAAGCAGATGTGGAAATTCAAGGAGACGATGAGTCACAGCAAGGGATTCGCTATAATATTTATCATTTATTCTCGACTTATTACGGCGAGGACAGCCGATTGAACATTGGACCAAAAGGTTTTACCGGCGAGAAGTACGGCGGGGCAACTTATTGGGACACAGAAGCGTTCATTTTACCAATGTATCTATCAGTGGCTGAGCCTGAAGTTCCTTTGAATTTATTGAAGTACCGCCATAATCAGTTAGACGGCGCCTTCCATAATGCGGAGCAGCAAGGCCTAAAGGGTGCACTTTATCCAATGGTTACTTTTACTGGGGTGGAGTGCCACAACGAATGGGAAATCACTTTCCAAGAAATTCACCGAAATGCGGCGATTGCGCATGCGATTTATAATTATACGAATTATACCGGTGACGAGAGTTACTTGTTGAATGATGGTAGTGATGTACTCGTTGCGATTTCGCGTTTTTGGGCAGATCGGGTGCACTTTTCAAAACGAACCGGTCAATATATGATGCATGGTGTGACTGGTCCGAACGAATACGAAAATAATATTAATAATAACTATCATACGAATAACGTGGCAAAGTGGACATTGGGTTATACCTTGGAAACTTTAGGACGTTTAGATGAGGCGAAGTTGGCCGAATTGGGCGTGTCAGAAGAAGAGCAAACCCAGTGGCAAGATATTATCGATAAAATGTATCTACCATATGATGAAGAGTTGGGTGTTTTTGTTCAGCACGATACTTTCTTGGATAAAGATTTGCGTTCGGTGGATAAGTTGGCGGCAGAAGATCGCCCATTAAACCAAAATTGGTCATGGGATAAAATCTTACGTTCGCCTTTTATCAAACAAGCGGACGTGCTTCAGAGCATCTATTATTTCGGAAAACAATATACTATAGAAGAGAAAGAAAAGAATTTTGATTTCTATGAGCCAATGACGGTTCATGAATCATCTTTGTCACCAAGTATCCACGCTGTATTGGCAGCAGAGCTAGGTCGGGAAGAGAAAGCCGTTGAATTGTACGAACGAACTGCCCGCCTAGATTTGGATAACTACAACAATGATACCGAGGACGGCCTACACATTA
>CAZLGI010000077.1:0-7469 GCA_964558995.1 uncultured Carnobacteriaceae bacterium
GTCATTACTTTATTATTTGAAATAGTGTCGTGCTGTTTCTAATGCGTCTTTTTTCATAACGATTTGTCCATATTCACTTAGAACTTCTGTTGAAACTTCAGCTTCTTCACCGAATTCTAGTGCGATTGAGATATCAACGTCTAGATTTGTTTCAATCATTTCTTCCAAGAAGAATACTAGTGATAAGTAGTAATCGCTCTTAAAGTGGTAAAGTGTAGACAAGCCAGCTTCTAGATGGAACCTTTGTGCTGCGTCTATAAAATGTTCGAAGTCAGTAAATTTAATCATAACTTCTAACATGCCTGTATCGTCTTCTTTTACCGGAGCACTTTTTGTTCTCTTTTCGTGTTCCGCTTGTTTTTTTATATAGTCGATAATATGTTCTGTAGGATTATCAGCTTCATCAAATGAATCGAAATCATCAATGTCGCCTTTACTAATAAATAATTCTAGGCCATTTCCATTCGGTAACACTTGGAAAGTAATTGCATCCGTTTCTTGAAATTGATTATCAACGTCTACCTCTTCTAAAATACTATAAAAGAAGCTTTCAATTTGTTTTTGATTTCCTAACAAATCCAAAAACGTGATTCCACGCTCTTCTAAATCGGCATTTTCGATTAATACGCGAATTGTATTTTCGTTAATATTTTCCATTTCCATGATGCGCCACCTCTTTTCTCTTCCTTGACTTACATTGTATCGGAAGCTCTTGAAATATAAAAGCTAAAGAACAATGAATTGCTACGAACTTTGATTCATTCACACATTATATCATTATACTAGAAGGTTTCGGACAATTCAACTGTTTGGCTTACAATAAGTAAGTTCGGAGTGCTGTTAGCCTCTTTCGTTCTGAATGGTTGCTCCACCTATGGATTTGGTTGATTAAGTATTTGTTATTTTTATAAAAATTCTGGACAAAAAAACATGCTCAACCGAGCATGTTTTTATTATTATCTATAGTAATTAATAAAAATTCGCCAATTCTTGTGCTTTCTTAAGTTCGATTGCACGTACTTCTCTTGGTAGGAAGCGACGAATCTCATCTTCGTTGTAGCCAACTTGTAATCTCTTTTGATCGAGAATAATAGGACGGCGTAATAGACCAGGTTTTTCCTGAATCAAAGTAAATAGCGTATGTAAAGGAACCTCATCGAGATCCACGTTCATTTCTTGAAAAGCTTTTGAACGCGTTGAGATAATTTCTTCTGTGCCTTCCTCTGTCATTTTTAGAATACCTTTAATTTCGACTTGGGATAAGGGTTCTGAGAAAATATTACGCTCCGTGTAAGCAAGGTTGTTATCTTCCAGCCATGCACGCGCCTTTCGACAGGATGTGCAACTTGGTGATGTATATAGAGTTATCATAGATGGATCTCCCCTTTCTTAATAAGCGAATGCTTATCGATAAAACTAATTTGCTGTACAATAACTATTATAGCGTAGTTTAATTAGAATTACTAGAGAAAATCACAACATTTTTCTTTTTTTCGTCAAATTTCGTTCATATGTAATATATATATTGTGCTACTTTTTCAAAAAACATTGATTTAATCACTTTCTTAAGACATAGTGTCTTGTTTTTGTTTGTAATGGTTATCATTAGTAATAAAAGCATAACGTTTTTTTTACATAAAGTTGCTGTGTAAATATTTTGTAAAATAAGCTATAATAGACTAGTAGATTATAGGAGAGTGATTTTGATTTGAAGAAAAAAGTATTTTCAGGCGTTCAGCCCAGTGGGATTCCGACGATTGGAAATTATATTGGTGCAATGAAAAACTTTGTTGCATTGCAAGATGAGTATGATTGTACCTATTGTATCGTGAACCAACATGCGATTACGACACCTCAAGATCCAGTTGAACTAAAAGAGCGTACGCGTAGCTTGGCTGCTCTTTATGTTGCTTTCGGAATTGATCCAGAAAAAGCAACCATTTTTATTCAATCTGAAGTTCCAGCCCATGCTCAAGCAGCTTGGTTAGTGCAATGTCACACATATATCGGTGAATTAGAACGCATGACGCAGTATAAAGAAAAGGCCTCTAAACAAGAATCCGTTACTGCTGGCTTGCTAACCTATCCTCCTTTAATGGTGGCAGATATTATTCTTTATAATTCAAGCCTTGTTCCAGTCGGCGAAGACCAGAAACAACACTTGGAGTTAACACGTGACTTTGTTCAACGTTTTAACAACCGTTATGGGAAGAAACTTGTCTTGCCTGAACCTTTTATTCCAAAAGAAGGCGCTCGTATTATGAGCTTGCAAGACCCAACAAGCAAAATGAGTAAATCTGATACGAATAAAAAAGGTTATATTTCTATGCTTGATGAACCTAAAGTGATTCGTAAAAAAATTAAAAGTGCAAAAACTGACTCAAGTGGCGTAATTGAGTTTGATAAAATTAACAAACCTGGTATTTCCAACTTGTTGACAATCTTCTCAGCTGTCAGCGGCAAGTCAATTAAAGAACTAGAAGTAGAATTTGCAGACAGCGGCTATGGTAATTTCAAAGAGAAATTGGCAGATGCTGTCATTGCTGAACTAGAACCAATTCAAGAACGTTACGAAGCATTAATGGCTTCTGACGAACTGGATGCCATTCTAGATAATGGCGCAGTACGCGCAGCAAAAGTAGCAAACGAAACGCTTCACCGTATGGAAGAAGCCATCGGGTTAGCAAGATAATTTAAAAACCCTCCCAAATTTGGGAGGGTTTTTTTAACCTTCTAGAACTTTTACATAAAAATGTCTACGGCGTGGTCCATCAAATTCACAAAAATATACACTTTGCCAAGTTCCTAAAATAAGTCTGCCATCAGTCAAAATAAGTGTTTCATTGGCACCAACTACCGATGATTTCATATGGCCATCAGAATTTCCTTCCATATGAACATAGTCACTGCGATTCGGAAAAGTCTCAGCCATCCCGAGTTTCAAGTCGGTTTTCACATCTGGATCTGCGTTTTCGTTAATCGTAATTGCAGCGGTGGTATGTGGACAAAATATAAATACAAGTCCATTTTGAATGCCACTTTTTGAAACTGCATCTTCGATATAATGATCGAGGTTTGTATAAGTTTGTTTCTCGTTTGTTCTAATATCGTACTCGAATAAATTTTGCTTCATTAGCTCCGCCTCCTTTTCATAAATAGTATCAAAAAACAGACCCAAAAGAAAATGGGTCTGTTTTTGATAACTTATTCTTCTGAAAACAAAGCGTCAACAAGCTCTTTTGCAGTGACATTCCCAAAGTACTTTTTCAAATCAATGTTGTTGAAGACTTCACGCAAGTCATCACGTGTATATTTCACGCCAACTAACGCTTCTTCCACATCTGAAATTTCTCCTAGACCAAAGAAATCGCCATAGATGCGTGCTTCAGATATTTTAGCTGATTTGATATTGAAGTGGAAATCAATTGAACCAATTGGGAAACGTCTGCGAGTTTGAATTTCAAACTTAGGTGATTCACCATAGTTCCAGTCCCAGTTACCGAAGTATTCGTCACGAATCTCATAGACACGTTTCCAATCTTCTTCAGTTAAATGGTACTCTTTCACATCTTCACGTTTTTCAACATCAAAAATATGCAATAACATTAAATCACGGAATTCTTCTGTTGAAAGGTCTTTGTATTTATCATCTACGAAAGGTTTGATATTCGTCACACGGCTACGAATTGATTTAATTCCTTTTGATTCAATCTTGTCTTTACGAGGTTTCAACGCTCCTGTTACTGCATCCAGATCCGAATCAAATAAAATCGTACCATGAGCAGTCATACGCCCACCCGTTGAATACATTGCGTTACCTGAGAATTTCTTCTCACCAATCGTTAAGTCATTTCGTCCTTTAAGTGCAGCTTCTTTTACCCCAACGCTGTGTAAAAAGTCGACAACTGGCTCGGTAAAGCTCTTGAAGTCGCGGAATGAATTACCATCATCGTCAGTAATAAAACAGAACGAGAAGTTTCCTAAGTCATGAAAAACCGCTCCTCCACCAGACATACGACGAACAACGTGAATATCATGCTCATCCACATACGTTTGGTTCACTTCTTCGATTGTGTTTTGGTTACGACCAATAATAATCGATGGCTCATTAATATAAAATAAAAGCGTTGGCTCATCCAAAACTTTTTCTCTTAATAAATAGGTTTCCAAAGCGATATTTACACTTGGATCAAAATGATTTTCGTTATCTACAAAATACATTTTATCACTTCATTCCTTTCAAATTTGACACATGATTTTATTTTTGTGAAATCGACAGTTGGTAACTGATATTTACAAACTAAATCGACTTCCAAATAATTCATGTGATTTACTACCATAATTATTATAGCATTGAATTACTTTTTTGTTATCCTTTTAGAACAAAAAAACTTTTTAGAAAACTTCCTCATTCAAAAATGAAGAACGCCTCTAAAAAGTTTCTATTCGATATTATTTTTCCTTTTCATATAAGCAATTGCTTCTTGGGCTAAGTTTTTCCCTTCCTTAATCGCATTATGCATGCCGTAACCTTCGTAACCATTACCACCAATAAAAACTCCTCTTGAATAAAAGGAATCTTTGAAGCGAGCGTCGTTCAATTCCATTTCCGCTCGATGTTCGATTGATAAATGTGGAACAGCATGCTGCCACCGGTTTACTTGGGCAAAGTGGTAAGTCCCTTGAAGGTCTAAAATTTCTTTCAACTCTTCTTTAATCATCGTCAAGATCACTTCATCCGGTAAGGATACCAACACTTCATCTTGCCTGCGACCGACTTCTATTAATAAATTATCATAAGTTGCATCCGCAAATGATTGCCATTTTTTATTCAAAAACGTACCTTTTGTAATGTGAAACGAACTTCTTTTTGGAATAACAAAGCCAAAACCTGTCGGGTAATTTTTAATGACTCCTTTAGGGAATTGGAATAAAATTGTCGCCATACTTGCGTTAGACGTTTTCGGAATCAACCTTTTTCCCCGATTCGTTTCAGTTGAAACAGTATATAAATCTGAAATCGACAAGGTCGAAATGACACTGCCTACTCGAATATCTTCTTTATTATTTAAGCTTATTTTTAATATTCCTTGTTCTAAACGAGCTAAATCGGTTAAAGTCTGACCAGTTTCAACCGAGTCTCCAACAGACTCTAACAAACGATTCACTAGTGTCGCCATCCCGCCAACTAAGGTATATTCAGTACCCATCCCATCTTGCAACTCTATCCTTTCCTTAGCATTTAACATTTTTGTCGCCTTTTCCGGTGCAAAAAGTTTCACTAAATTTGGATCGATTAAAGATGGCGAACATAAATCTAAGGAACCAAATATATTTTCTGAGTAATAAGGATAAGCAACACGATTTGTCAGTTCCTCACAAAAATGCTCATCTAAAAACTCTTTAGCTGTTTGGGCTAGCTTATTACCTTTGTCCTTTTTTGGAAATGGGGAACCAGCCAAAACTGCTAGTTTATCAGTCCACGCGAGTTCAGGATCATAGATGATATCCGTTCGCTTTAATGGAATGCCCTGATAAGTCGGCTTATCCAAAGTCATAAAGGTATGATTGCTATAACGATCTAACTTGCCGCCAATACTATATTGAATCTGATCACCCAGACCCAACTCTTCTAAAAATGGACGGAAATCACCTCTTCGAATATCAAAACTACTCGACCCAACATCAACTGGGCCATCCTCCGTTTGATACGTTTTTATCATTCCGCCAGGTGAGTTTCGGCGCTCAATAATAATAAACTCAAATGGAAGTTGTTCATCAAGAATCGCTTTGTTAATTTCGTAAGCTGTCACAAGGCCTCTTAGTCCACCGCCAATAATGGCAATCCTCTTTTTCGCACGTTCCATCTACTCACCCCTTCTCTATCCTTAAAAGATGGTATACCGTACTCATATCATATATTAGTCACCATAACAAATCTATGAACAATTTATGACAAATCAACAATAAATTGAATAACTCGTGTAAAAAGCTATGTCTCGCCCTGTTGAAGGCATGAAGAATGGTATTTCATGAGTTTTGGAAGGGGAACTCTTATCAATTCATAAGAATGTCGGAGTGAATCACGATTTCAACCACACAGGCCGAAAGAGGCAAAAACTTGTTAATGTAAAATAAAAAACCTCCAAGCGTTTTAGCCCGGAGGTTTTATTAATTAGATTTAAGCGTTCAAAGCAGTTTTAGCTTGTTCAGCAATTGCAGTGAATGCAGCTGGATCATTTACAGCTAGGTCAGCTAACATTTTACGGTTCATTTCAATTTCTGAAAGTTTCATACCGTGGATTAGTTTGCTGTAGCTCATTCCGTTCATACGAGCTGCTGCGTTAATACGAGCAATCCATAATTTACGGAAATTACGTTTTGTTTGACGACGGTCTCTATATGCGTACATATGAGATTTCATCACTTGTTGTTTAGCTGTTTTGAATAATGTATGTTTTGATCCATAATAACCTTTTGCCAATTTCAATACTTTTTTACGACGTTGGCGAGTTACTGATCCACCTTTTACACGTGGCATGATAATTCCTCCTTATGAGAACAAGCTGTTCTCTCTACAATTCTAAATTTTATTAACGCATTTGTGATAGTTGTTGGCTGATACGTTTCATATCAGACTCGTGAACCATTGATGGGCGACGTAATTGACGTCTTTGTTTTTTAGTTTTCCCGTGGAATCGGTGGCTTGTGAACGCACTGTAACGTTTCAATCCGCCATTACCAGTTCTCTTAAAACGCTTTGCAGAACCGCGGTGTGTTTTTTGTTTTGGCATTAGTTTTTCCTCCTAAAAATAGATCTTTATTTCTCTGACTTTGGTGCCAGCATTAAGAACATACTTCTACCATCCATACGTGGATGAGATTCGATTTGAGCGATATCATTCAAGTCAGTTGCTAAGCGCTCTAGCACTTTACGACCGATATCTTTATGTGTAATTGCACGTCCGCGGAAACGGATTGATGCTTTTACTTTATCGCCTTTTTCCAAGAACTTACGTGCATTACGTATTTTAGTCTGGAAGTCATGCTCATCGATAGACGGGCTCAGTCTAACTTCTTTAACGTTGACAACTTTTTGATTCTTACGTACTTCCCGTTCGCGCTTTTGTTGTTCAAAACGGTATTTTCCATGATCCATAATACGGGCTACTGGCGGTTTTGCATTTGGAGAAACAACAACTAAGTCTAGATTAGCAGCTTCTGCTAATTGAAGAGCTTCTGCTTTTGTCTTTACGCCGACTTGTTCACCTTCACTGTCGATAACGCGTAATTCGCGTGCTCGAATGCCGTCATTTACCATCATATCTTTTGCTATGGTCATTCACCTCCGTGATATTTGCGAGAAAGCGCAGAAAAATGGCGGGTATCCATAATCAGATACCCGCCACAATATTCACAGTAGAACTACTGCGAAAAACTTGTATATATCTAGCCCAAGGACGTTTTTG
>CAZLGI010000078.1:0-7435 GCA_964558995.1 uncultured Carnobacteriaceae bacterium
AGAAAAATGTTGTCTTTTAAATTAAAGGTGTCCAATAGATTAAAGTCCTGGAACACAAACCCTAATGTGTCTCGACGAAAATGTGAGATTTCTTTGTCTTTGATTTTTGATAAAGGTTGTCCTTCTAAGTAAACTTCTCCTGATGTTGGGCGATCTAGGGTTGATAGGATATTTAGTAAAGTCGTTTTCCCCGATCCTGATTCTCCCATAATTGAGATGAATTCCCCTTTATTTACTGAAAAGTTCACATCGCTAAGTGCCTCAGTTCCTTGGCTTCCAATGCGAGAGCGGTATACTTTTTTTAAGTTCTTAATTTCTAATAGTGTCATAATAACTCCTCCTTGCATACAATAATAGTTTATTTTTCCGCTTGGAGCCTTTACCTAGCCTTACAATCAAAGAAAGGAACCTTACACTTTTGTAAGATTCCTCTTTTAATCAAATAACACAACATTTCCCCTACTTAAATCAAGGGTCACTTTTGTAAAGACATTGACTTCTGATTCAATCGTCATCGTATGGCCCAGACGTTTACAAATCATGCGACTTAAAAACAAACCTAATCCAGTTGATTTTTCATGTAGGCGGCCGCTCATGCCTGTGTAGCCTTTTTCAAAAATTTTCGGCAAGTCTTCAGAACGGATGCCGGAGCCGTTATCTTCTATAATAAGTTGATTTGCTTCAGTATAAATGCGAATGGTGCCTTTAGGTGTATATTTCAAACTGTTTGATAATAGTTGCTCGATTAACACTTCCAACCATTTGCTGTCTGAAACGACAGTTAGCTGGGTGGGGTTGAAATCGAGTTGAATGGCATTATAAATAAACAAACTGGCGTACTTTTTTATCACTTTTTTTATCACGGCGTTCAGATCAACCTCAGTTAAATCCAGCTCTTGATTACTGCCTTCAAGTTTCAAATAATTAAGCGCCATATGGGTGTAATCTTCAATACGAATAAGTTCCTGCTCCAATAGTTTCTTCTCGCTGGAATGCGGTAACTGTTGATGAAGTAAACTCATCGCCGCAATTGGTGTCTTAATTTGATGCAACCAGAGCGTGAAGTAATCCAACTGCTCCTGCTCTCTTTCCCGGTTCGCCTGCTCTTGATCTTTTAGCTGCTCTTCTAATAGAAGAAGCTTTTCTTGATACAGCTCATCGACTGGATCATAGCCTAGCGGGACAGGCGTGTCAGCAAGCATGGCCTCATAGCGAGCACGATAACGAAACCCCTGGTAGAGCCAATAAACAATGACAAAAAAGCCGATTAATAGAACACTGTACCAGAAAAGAACGGCAGGAAAACGCGTTAAGAACGCTAGTAAGCCAAAAATTATCACGCTCACGACGACTATAATGATTTGTGGCCGAATGCTTCGGAAAAAACTTTTTACGATGCGAGCCATACTAGTCCTCCTTTACTGAGTAACCCATGCCTTTTTTAGTA
This sequence comes from uncultured Carnobacteriaceae bacterium, assembly GCA_964558995.1. Classification (GTDB taxonomy): domain Bacteria; phylum Bacillota; class Bacilli; order Lactobacillales; family Aerococcaceae; genus Jeotgalibaca. The sequence goes on from CAZLGI010000078.1 coordinate 1,448, forward strand.
ACGATAAACTGATCTAAATTAATCTGTTTCAATTTTTTTCGTAGACGTGCAATCGTAACTGCTAAGGTGTTATCGTCAATGAAGGATTCGTCTTCCCATAAGAGCACCATAATTTCTTCTCTGGCTACAAAATTTCCTTTGTTTTGGAAAAGGAGTTCCAACATTTTCATCTCATTGCGCGTCAATTCAAGTTCTGCTTCTTCATAAATAAGTTTCGATTCGCCTGGCTTCAAAATAACCGTACCCACATGCAAGTAATTTTCGCTTTCTGAGAAGTCATACGTCCGTCTGAGGAGCGCTTGAATTTTTGCAGTTGCGACTGCAAGGTCAAAAGGTTTTGAAATATAATCATCCCCACCCATTTGAATCGCCATCACGATGTCCATATTTTCAGTGCGGCTCGAAATAAAGATAATCGGTACTTGCGATACTTTTCGAATTTCTTGGCACCAATAATAACCATTAAAGGCAGGCAATTGAATATCGAGTAAAACCAGTTGTGGTGTTTCTTCAAGGAACGTTTCCAAAACATTTTGAAAGTCGGTGGTTAAAACAACGTCATAGTTCCACTTTTCTAATTCCTTAGCTAAAATTGTCGCAATCGTTCGGTCATCTTCGACAATCATGATTTTCATCATTCGTCACTCCTCAGTGGAATCAATATAAACACGTGGCACGCGATCGCTAATGCCACATAAAATTTCGTAACCAATCGTTCCAATAGCAACTGCCATATCGGATGGACTGTTAATTTCACCTTGGTCTTGACCAATCATCGTCACTTTTGTCCCGATCGGAAACTCATGCGGCAAACTAATCATACATTGATCCATACAAACAACGCCTCGAATCGGACAGCGATGGCCGTCCACAAGCAAAGTCTGACCGCCTAAGTCTCTGCGCCAGCCATCTGCATAACCAATTGGTAAAGTCGCAAGCCACTCGCCTTCATAGGCCTTATAACGCGCACCGTAACTAATCGTGTCGCCTTCTTTCATTTGTTTCACGTAACTCAGCTCTGTTTCTAAACGAAAAGCTGGTTTTAACTGATAAGGCAAAGGAATCGTTTTGTCAGATGGATTGTAGCCATACATCGCAATTCCAACGCGAGCTGCATCCGTTTCAAAATCCTCATGCCACAAGGTCATCGCCGAATTCGCCAAGTGAACGATGTCGGGACGCTTTTTCAAACTTGTAACTAAGTCTTTGAATGTTTGATATTGCTTTTCAACTTGCGCATCGTCTTCCCCATCTGCCGTTGCAAAGTGGGTAAAAATGCCTTCGAAGTGCAAATCTTCATGCTCTTCGCAAAAGGTTTCAAAAGCTTGAACTTCATCTTCCGTGCGTAAACCAATCCGACCCATGCCTGTATCGACTGCTAAATGGATGCGCAATGGGTTAGTCGTTTTTCTAAGTGCAAGTAGCGGCAAAGCTTCTTCCAGCCATTCGATTGAAGAGACGGCTACGCTTATGTTCGAGTCCGCCATTAAAGAAACGTCGCGCACTTCGGTAACCCCCATCACTAACATGAAATCCTCAGTAAAACCATTTTCCCGGAGTTCGATTGCTTCATCTAATATCGCCACGCAAAAGCCGTCAACGCCGGCTTCCTTGGCGGCATTCGCAACCGGAACCGCGCCATGTCCATAGCCATCCGCTTTGACAACTGCGAGTAATTTTTTATCTTCCTTTATATGTGAACGAACTTGTTTAATATTCCATTTAATCGCGCCCAAATCAACCTTTGCGATTGTTGGACGGTGTACTCCTCTTACCATAATGGCAATCCCCCTACTTCTCTAAAATAACTTGTGCAATGATCGTATTAGAAGAATGAGAGATCGAGACCCAGACATTCCCGTCAAAAGGCGATTTAGTCACAACCGGCTTCCCTTTTTCATCAGGTAAAATTTCCATATCTTGAAACGACAGCTTGCCGATGCCAGTGCCGTATGCTTTGGAAAAAGCTTCCTTGACCGCATATCTGCCCGCTAGAAATTCCATTTTGCGCGAGCCTGTGAAACGATCGAAAATCGCTTCTTCTTTTTCGGTCAGAACGCGCGTTGAAAAAGAATTCCTTCTCTGATAAGCGCGACTAATCCGATCTAGCTCGGTGACATCTAAACCAATTCCAATAATCATCCTAACTCATTCCTCCTTGTTTCTTTCCTCATTTTACCAAACGGACGATTTTATGGCGAATGAGGCAAAGTGATTTGTAAATCATTTCGGTCGTTACCTTCTAAAATACGATTCGAGTAGCGTTTCAAAAAAGTTTTACTATTATCTTGAATGATTTGATAGCCTGGATGCTGCCTCAAATCGATTAACTCTTTGTCATCTCCACCCGTAAAGCGGCGGATATTTAGTTTACCCATGACATCCATCACGTCTTCTTTATAAGCCACGTCAAACCACTGCTCTTCAAACATCATATCTAGCCCCAGTATTTCTCCATCTTTTTTAAAAATGTCACGGCCAACTTGGCTGTAATTTAGGAGTTCTGTTTTAATTTGCTCGGTTTCTTGCGCCCATTTTTGTACGTCTAAGGTCTCGTGTTCATAGCTCAGTACTTCATTAGAAAGCGTTGCAACGCCGATCGTGTTGGGATAAACCGAAAGTGCACCTGTAACAATTTCGTGAAAGCCATTTGCTTCACTAATACTCTGGGCGTGAATATGTCCCGCAAAACTCATTTTGATCCCTTTTTCGATAAAATAATCACGAGCGACATCAGCATGTTGTAAACCTAACGAGTTGCCTTCACCTCGCCCGCCGTTTAATAGCGGGTGGTGAGCGACGACAAACGCTTTTTCGATGTCAGTCGCCTCTTGGTAAAAGTCGTCTAGCCAAGCAAAGGTGGTATCATTGATCATCCCTGCGGCAACTGGTGCTTGGGTGAGGTCACTATAAATATTCGTATCCAACATAATAAAAGGGTAACCTTTTTTCGGCTCGATGATATAGCTTAAGGAAGTCGGATCAGAATAAACCGCCAAGTCATAACCGTAATCCGCGAACAATTGCTTAAATTGATCTGGCGATACATGCGCAACTTTCGTCATCTCTTCGCCTTCGAATTTTCGTGCCCAGCTACTATTGATATCATGATTGCCCGGAATCACACTTACTTGCGTCCCATTGGCTTCAACTTTTTTGAATGATTCAGCAATTTCAAGCATGCTCTGGTATTCGCCGTTAAAAGTTAAATCTCCACTAACGATCAATAAATCCGGCTGTTCATTGCCCGCTTGCCAAACGAGAGCATCTAAGTGATGATGAGCGTGGCGCAAGTCTTTTCCTGCTGACGTAGCTTCCATTTTAGCAAAAGCCTCCCCGTCATCAAACAAACTCGGTGACAAATAATGAAGATCCGTCACAATCCAAATTGTTAAATCTTCTTCGTTAACTAAAAGTTCCTTCTGCATAACACCTTGACCTTCCGCTTGGTTGACATTCAAGTTCAGAAAAAATAAACCTAACATCATTATCGCAAGCACAAGTAATTTCTTTCTCACAGCGCCACCTCCTTCTAAGTTCTTCGACTAATTATCGCAGAATGCATTTATTCCCGCAACTTGTGTTTGTTATTATATCAGAAAAGCGGGCCTATTCCGCTTTTGGGAATTGTGATTGGAATCAAAGCTCGGAGCGAAAAGCCACACAAGCTAAAAAAGCACTCAGAGGATGTTTCCTCTGAGTGCTTTCTATAAATTAGTCGTTATTTCTGATTTTGAAGCCTGGTTTTCCGCCTTTGTTAGAAGAACCTCTGCGGTCGTCACGGCGTTTGCCACCGGAACGGTTTGAAGATGATGAAGATGATGATTGGCTATCAGAATTACGTGAACGGTTGTTGCGACGATCGCCTGAGCGTCCGCCTCTACCTTTATATCCGCCACCTTTTGACTTACCTCTGTATCCACCGCTACCGCGAGATGGTAGTGGACGTTCTGGGGTAATTTTCACAGGAATTTCAGTCGAGTCTTTAGACTGGCTCTTAACGAACGCAGCTGCCAACTCTTCAATTGTATATTTATCTGTTAAGTGCTCAATTGCGCGATCGTAGTTTGTAACTTTCGTTTCTTTTACGATTGATTCGATTGAGTCAACAGCGCTCTTCATTTGTCCTAGCATCGCTTCTTCGTTTGAAGGTGGACGCAGTGGTGACATTGATTTACGTGTTAATTTCTCGATTGTACGCAAGTAGCTCATTTCGTTTGGTGTAACAAATGTTACTGCCATACCTTCTTTACCAGCACGACCTGTACGGCCAACACGGTGAACATAGCTTTCTGGGTCTTGTGGAATATCATAGTTATAAACGTGCGTAACACCTGAGATGTCTAATCCACGAGCTGCTACGTCTGTTGCTACTAAGATATCTAAAGTACCATTCTTGAAACTGTTTAATACGCTCATACGTTTTTTCTGAGTTAGGTCACCGTGGATTCCTTCAGCACGGTAGCCGCGTAGTTCTAGACCTTGAGCAATTTCGTCAACGCGACGCTTAGTACGTGCGAAAATAATTGTAAGCTCTGGGTTTTGAACGTCGAATAAACGAGTCATATTATCGAATTTATCGAAATCTTTACCTTTCACGAAATATTGTTCGATCAAGTTCGCAGTCATGTGCGTTGCTTTAATTTGAACGTGTTCAGGATCGTTCATAAAACGTACACCGATACGTTTGATTGCTGGTGGCATTGTAGCCGAGAATAATAGTGTTTGACGTGTTTCCTTTGGTGTTTCACTGATGATTGCTTCGATGTCTTCCAAGAAGCCCATATTTAGCATTTCATCCGCTTCATCCAATACCAAAGTTTCCACTTTGTCTAAGCGTAATGTTTTACGACGAATATGGTCTAATAGACGTCCAGGTGTTCCTACAACGATATGTGGGTTGTTTTTCAAAGCACGAATTTGGCGGCTAATGTCTGCCCCACCATAAACGACTTGAGCGGTAATCCCTTTTTCGCGACCTAAACGGAATAACTCTTCTTGAGTTTGAATCGCTAGTTCACGAGTTGGTGCAATTACCAAACCTTGAATCGCACGAATCTTAGTATCGATTTTTTGCAACATTGGTAACCCAAATGCCGCCGTCTTTCCTGTACCTGTTTGTGCTTGTCCTATAACGTCTCTGCCTGCTAATCCTAGTGGAATTGTTTGTTCCTGGATCGGTGTCGCTTCTTCAAAGCCCATTTTTTCAACGGCTTTTAGTAGTTCGGGAGCTAGTCCCAGTTCATTAAATTTCATGTTTCCTCCTGGTTTTTGAGAAACATAAGAGAGTTCGTTCTTAACCCGATAAAATCGTAAAAAGGCTTGATCCTCTTTTTAGCTTGTTCAGAATTTCAGAGCAAAACACAAGCCCGATAGTCACTTCTTACAAAAAAGTGTGTCGGGCTACTACGCGTCATGTCTCATTCTGCCTTTTTAATCCTCTAATTGGTAAATGTTCTTTTTATATGCAAATGATTATTCATCGATTTGAATAGTTAGTTGTTGGTGTTTTCTTCCACAATAAAGAAAAACCCTCTGTTATTCCTCTATATTTTTAACATATGTAATCATAACATGGTTTGCAATCATATACAAATTATATTGCCTATTTTTTGAAAACAGTTGGAATATATTGTAGCAAAATAGATTGGGAGCGGTTGCTACTTTTTCTCAATGGTTAGCGCTTAAAATGATTAATGTGGGTTCGATACACGGTAAAACGAATAAAAAAGAACGTTCTCTCCCACTTGGTAGAATTGAACGTTCCTTTTTAGGTGATTCAGAACCACCTATCAGATTTTTATAAGGTGTTTTCTAAACGTTTTGAAAAACGTGATAAAGAGTAACAAACGACCCAATACATGAATCCCATCATAATAAACATCGGAATGACGTAATTGGTGTTTTGTCCGTAAATAATCCGAGAGTGGTGGGTTAGTTCAGGTAGAGTGATAATAGTCGCTAGTGATGTATCTTTTATTAAAGATA
>CAZLGI010000079.1:0-7409 GCA_964558995.1 uncultured Carnobacteriaceae bacterium
TTAGCTGCTTAATATTTAATTAAATAAACTCCAACTTTTGGGGTTCACTACATTCTTTACCGGCACCAAAATTTGAAATAGTCGAACAACCTAATGATTTCATTAAGAGTACGAAATCTATCAAATCTGACAGTGAGATGAATCGTTCACAGTCAGAAAGATTGAATTTTTGGACAATATTTAATGAAATAGTTGTAAATAAGGGACGTCCATTTAATACAAGGAAGGCTTCTACCGATCATTGGTATGATGTATCAATTGGCACCAGTGAGGCACACATTAGTATTTCACTAGTTAATCAAAGTGGATATATAGGTGTTGAACTGTATATTAGAGACAATAAGGAAATGTTTGATGAACTGTACATTGAAAAAGATAATATAGAGAGTCTACTTTCATTTCCTTTAGAGTGGCATAGATTGAATAATAGAAAAGCGAGTAGAATCATTACAAAGATTGAAGATTTAGATTTCGATAATCATTCAAACTATTATGAGTTAATGGACGATGTAATTTTAAAAGTAATTTCTATGCGAAAAGTATTCAAAGAACATTTACTTATTTAAAAATAAAGATGATCTTAGAATTACATGTTTTTTAAATCAGGATAAACTTCATCGAGTATTAAAATTAGAGACTCATTTAATTCGTATTTATACACTTTACTCTCGTATTCCAATCTTCTAAGGTAGTCGATAGTATCGTCTAAGCCATCAGAATTCACATTAGATCTAATTTCTGAGAGATTTGATAGCGAATAAAGGTCTTCTAAATTCTGATAAAAAATTCCAATATTATCAGCAGCAAAAAAATTATTAAGTGCTTCTCTTTTATGTTTGAACATTAAACTGTTAGGATAACTCGATACAGTGAATTGTCGTAAATTTTGTATAGCTACTGGGCTCATTTGAAGATACTCACTGGTTTTCTCTAAAGAAAAAGTTGAGGAATCAGTTTCACCTGTAAGATATCCAATATCTACCTCAAAAAAATCAGCTATCATAATCATTGTTTGAAATTTTGGGAAACCAACTTGTTCTTTCCGGTTAGTAGAACCAACATTGACCCACCTACTTACATCTTTTTGAGTAAAGGATTGGAAATACTTTTTATTTAATGCATTAGCAAAAGCTGTTTGATTGAGCTGATTGTTGCTTATACATTTTCTTAATCTTTTATTCCAAATTGTAGACTTTTGATCATATATGTCATTCATGGTGTAAAATCCTTTCATTTTAAACAATTATATTGCATATATACTCCTTGTACAACTTATGATTCAGTTTATAATTAATATAATATTAATTATAAGGGGGCTATTGAAATGAAAGAAAAAAAATCATTTAAAGAAAAAGTTAAGAAAAATAAAAAGAAAATACTAGTTGGAATTGGTTTAGCATCTCTATTTGCAATGACTTATGGATCCATCAAGTATAAAGAGGAAGTTAAAGAGTTCGTGACTAATATTCGTAAGAAAGATAAATTATCCGTTGCTACATTTCATAAAAATCAGGTAAGTAAGGGTAGCGAGAGTAATTATACAGAAAATAATATTGTTACTGTTAGAGGTCATATAAGAGATTTACCAATGAATTATACTGCATCTGATCAACAGCGTAAGTTAGCTCGAGAAAATAATGTCGATTTAGGAGCAAATCAAACCTTTGTTAGGAAACATGAAAAAAATTTAGCAGCGTAAAAGATAAATTTAAGATGATAGTATACTCGTGTAGATTTAAAAGAAAGTAGGGACTGCAATGGGGAGCAGGTTTGCTAATATTGATTGGTTCTGTGATCGTTGTGATAGTTATTTAAATAATCAAGTGGGATTTGATGACAGGAAGTATATATGGCAATGTACAGAATGTGATCATAAAAATAGTATATCCTCTGCAAATATTTATGATTCAAAAGAAGATTTTCATAATAAAAATAGATAGATGTAATTCATAAAACATAGGCGTATGCGTGAAAATTTGGTCTAAACCATTACCAAAACCATTACATATAACTATAAACGCTGATATGAAGGGGTTGATATGAGCCCCCTCAGCTCCTAAGCGAACTGCTTCAGGTTGATCGGTTTGACGTTCTCTTGTTATAACGTCCGGTCTATTTACGCCAGCAGCTTCGACTTTAATTAAAAGGTCAGCCGCTTGCCGTTTAGGACGATCGCGTTCAATGGTATGCATTTGCTCTGCGCTACCTGCTTGTTTAATCGCAATCATTTTTATAAATAAAACAACATCCTTCCTAATATATTAAGTTTATCTGAATGCGCATGAATTAACAATGGATTTGAAATCCAACTTACGGTATGATTGTTTTAAGAGAGAAGTAGATGAGGTGATTACGAGTATGAGCTCAGTCTTTATAGATGGTGACACAAAAGCTGTATGGGAAGCCCTTACGACCGAAGAAAAATTAGTGAAATGGTTTGTTCCGGGTTCGCCTTGGCAGATCCCTGTTTTTGACGAGGGAGAAGAAATGATTTTAACGTTAACGCCATTACCGACTAACAACATCAAGGAAGAGAAGAAGATTACGATGGAAATCGAAACCATTATTCCTTTCCAAGGGTTTTCATTTAAGATTAGCGGAGAAGAGAGAACGGTTGAATTTTTAATGACGGAAGTTGCTGCAGGTATTACAGTTAATGTTAACTTAAGTAGCTATGATCGTTCACTAGAGAATTTAAAGGCATATATCGAAGGCGAAACGCTACCGCATACATTCTAGGCATTGCGAAGTGCGCGTGTCTGTGGTAGGATTATTAAAAGAAGATGAGAATTGAATAGAATGCGATGTAAGAAGAGGCCGCGGTAACCAAGAGTAGGAAACGAAAGGGGAGATCGCCGAAATGCCGAAAGGTGTTGGGTCCATGCTGAATAAGTATGGAACTGTCTAGTTTGAGATGCCCATCTCAAATGTGGAGGACTTTTTACGTTGCGGGCAGAAGGGAAAATCATGGGTGCCTTTTGCTCATGATTTTTTTGTGTTCTCAGGAGAAAATAAAAAGGTGGCGTAATCAATGAAATTATTAGGAAATATGACAATCAACAAGAAAGAATTAAACATTGCCGGCCATTCAGCTAGTCATTTAGTTGAGAAATATGGCTCCCCTCTATATGTGATTGATCAAGAAGATTTACTTGATCGCATTCAAACTTTTGTACGTAACTTTGTTTCCGACCAATTTAAGACAAACGTCATCTATGCTTCAAAGGCATTTACTAACCTATACATGGCCCAACTAGTCTCAAGAGAAGGGTTATTAATGGACGTTGTCAGTGGCGGAGAATTATATACCGCAGTTGAAGCAGGCGTTGACCCAGCGACAATTTATTTTCACGGGAATAACAAACTACCGAGTGAGCTCGAGTATGCCGTTGAGGTAGGCGTTGGTACGATTGTTCTCGATAATGATGTTGAATTCGATTGGCTAGCTGAAATAGCCGCCCGCAACGAGAAAACCGTTCGAGTGCTGCTACGCGTTAATCCAGGCATCGAAGCTCACACACACGAATACATTCAAACGACGACAGAAGATTCAAAATTCGGTGTCAGCATTTTTGATGACCGAACAATGGGCTTTATCGAACAAATCGCAGCAGCAGAGGATCTTCATTTTGCCGGCCTGCACTGTCATATCGGTTCGCAAGTTTTTGAAGCTGAATCTTTCATGAAGGAAGCCACTGAAATGCTTAAGTATGCCAAAGTGGTTGAAGAGGCAGTAGGCACACCGATTGAAGAAGTGAATCTTGGCGGTGGCTTTGGCGTTTATTACACTCAGGAAGACACGCCGTTTGAGCTTGAAACGTTCTTAAAACAATATATTCAGCATATTGAACAAACGATTATTGAATTAGGTATCAATCCAACAACGATTAGTATCGAACCAGGGCGTTCACTAATTAATAATAGTGGTTCAACACTTTACACGATTGGTGCGATAAAAGACACCATTGTTGGTCATCCATATATTTTTGTCGACGGTGGTATGACAGACAATCCGCGTCCAATTACTTATCAAGCTAAATACGACGCGGCGATTGCGAATAAAATGGATCAACCGATTCATCAAACTTATCGAATCGCTGGAAAATGTTGTGAGTCTGGTGACGTCTTGATTAAAGATGTCGACTTGCCTGAAGCTAAAACGGGCGATTTACTCGTTATCCCCTCAACTGGCGCCTATACTTATTCGATGAGCTCCAACTACAATCGGATTGAACGACCAGCAGTTGTGTTCGTTGAAAAAGGACAGGTCAATGTTGCAGTCAAAAGAGAAACCTATGCAGATTTAATTCGCAATGATATGCGGTTAGAAGGAGGAAATCATGTTATTTAGAGGCTCGGGAGTTGCAATTGTGACCCCTTTTAACGAATCGGGTGAGATTGATTTGCTTGGTTTGGAAAAACTGATTGAATTTCAACTGGAAAATCAAACAGACGCCATTATTATTAACGGCACAACTGGAGAATCATCAACCTTAAGTAAAGAAGAAAGATTGGCGACAATTAAACACACGGTGAAAGTTGTCAATAAGCGTGTCCCTGTTATTGCAGGTACCGGATCAAACAACACACTGGAATCAGCAGCCTTTAGCAAGGAAGTAGCTGAACTTGGCGTGGATGGCTTGCTTGTCGTAACTCCTTATTACAATCGATCCAGCAAACGCGGCTTATATGAACATTTCAAAGTGATAGCCGAAGCAGTGTCCATTCCAGTTATTTTATACAACGTTCCTGGACGGACAGGTGTGACGATTCCGGTAGAAACCATCGTTGAATTAGCGAAAATAGAAAATGTGGTTGGTTTGAAAGATGCTACTGGCGACCTTGCTTATACCACAAGTGTTCACCGCCTCACACCGGATCATTTTGCCATTTATTCGGGTAATGATGATTTAATTGTTCCTGTTTTGTCAGTCGGTGGTGTCGGCGTCATTTCGGTTGCAGCGAATATTATTCCGCTAGACATGCATATGTTAGTCAGCAATTACTTAGCAGGAAAAACAACTGAAGCAGCAGCGATTCAAGCGAAGTATCAACCATTAATCGATGCACTATTCATCGAAACCAATCCTATTCCTATAAAGGCTGCTCTAGAAATGATGGACTTGCCAGCAGGCGGTTTGCGTTTACCTTTATTCGAAGCTGAAGAAGCAACAAAAGCTGTTTTACGCGAACGGATGAAGGAGGTAGGCTTATGAAGCTTTTACTAATCGGAGCAACAGGGCAAATGGGGAAAGTTGTCTCAGACCTTGTATCGCAAACGGAGCACACTATTGTTGCCGGCGTAGCGGAAGGGTCTACAACTGATGCACCTTTTCCAATCTATCAAAATGCTGCAGATGTGTCGGAGGCTTATGATGTTATCATCGATTTTTCTAGTCCAGAAATGTTAGACTCGCTTCTTGCACTTAAAAAGCCAATTGTGATTGCTTCAACTGGCCACGATGATGAGAATATTTCAAAAATTAAGGCTGCATCAGAGCAGACACCAATTCTTTTTTCAGGTAATTTAAGTTTAGGCGTTAATGTGATGGAACTGGTTGTCGAAAAGCTGTCCAATCTTTTGAGCGACTTTGATATTGAAATTATCGAGAAGCATCACCGCTATAAAAAAGACGCACCGAGTGGCACTGCGAAAATGTTATTTGCGGCAGCTAATAAAGGTCGTGGCAATGAGCTTGAAGAAGTTGAAGGGCGTTCTGGTATGACCGATGGACGTGACAGTAAAGAGGTTGGCGTGTCATCTATTCGAGGCGGCACAATCGTTGGCGAACATTCGGTTATTTTTGCTGGCGAAGATGAAAGTGTTGAAATTAAACACATGGCTTCTTCTAAAAAGATTTTCGCAACTGGAGCATTGAAAGCAGCCGCATTTTTATTGACACAGGAAACTGGGCTTTTTGATATGAATGAGGTGTTAGACGGATGATTAAAATTGGCATCGTTGGATATGGTAATCTAGGCAAAGGCGTTGAAATAGGTCTATCGTTGCAGCCAGATATGGAACTTGTCGGCATTTTTACCCGCCGCCAGCCAGAACAAGTGGAGAGCACGTCGCCGGTTTATCATATGGATGATATTTTAGATTTCAAAGATCAGATTGATGTCCTGCTCCTCTGTGGGGGTTCTGCGACAGATATTCCTGAACAAGCTCCGGTCTTGCAAGCCGACTTCAATACGGTTAATAGCTATGACAACCACGGCGAAATTCCAGCACATTATGATAAAATAGATAAAATTGCTCGTGAGAACAATCGGGTTGGTGTCATCGCAACGGGTTGGGATCCGGGTTTGTTTTCACTAAATCGATTGTTGGCAGAGGCGATTTTACCTAAAGGAAAGACGTATACATTTTGGGGTAAAGGAGTCAGTCAAGGTCATAGTGACGCGATTCGTCGGGTTGCTGGAGTGAAGTTTGGCGCGCAATATACGGTGCCGAATGAAGACTTAATTGAGGCGATCAAAGCAGGCGAAGACGTAATCTACACAAAAACGTCTTCTCATAAGCGGATTTGCTATGTTGTTTTAGAAGATGGAGCAGATGCAGCGGATGTGACGGAAAAAATTACAACGATGAAGGATTATTTTGTCGGCTATGAGACAGAGGTTCACATCATCGATGAAGCTAAGTTCCAAGCTGAGCACACAGCGATGCCTCATGGCGGGAAAGTGTTGCGCAGTGGGCAGACGGATGAGACGAATAAATCGGTTTATGAATTTAGTTTAGCTTTAGATAGTAACCCACAATTTACCGCCGCAGTTGCGATTGCATACGCTCGAGCTGCTTTTCGATTGTCGGAAGAAAAACAATTCGGGGCGAAATCTGTATTAGATATTCCACCGGCTTACTTATCACCAAAAAGTGGCGAACAACTTAGAAAAGAATTGCTGTAATAGGCTATTCTTTTCTTTTTTTTGGAAAAAGTGTACACTTAAATAAGAAAGCACTTTCAAAGGAGCGATACTATGACTAAGTTTGGAAAGAAACCTTACGTGATTAACATCGGGGAAACTGTCAAAAGCAATGAAAGCTACCGTCAAGAGGTTTGGACAGGAGAAAAGCTGCAAGTATTTGTCATGTCGATTGGAGAGAACGATGAATCTGGAGTTGAAATCCATCATAATATTGATCAGTTTATTCGGATTGAGAGTGGCCAAGGTGTGGTTCGAATGGGGCCGGAAAGTGACGAAGCTACGTTTGAACGCGCAATTACAGTAGATGATGCGATATTTGTTCCTGCAGGGACGTATCACAACATTATTAATACTGGTGGGGAGCCTTTGTTGCTTTACACAATTTATTCGGGTAAACAATATGATGAAGGAACGATTCATCAGATTAAGCCTGAAATGCGATGACATTAAGATAAGCTCTGAATAGTTAGCGGGTT
>CAZLGI010000080.1:0-3100 GCA_964558995.1 uncultured Carnobacteriaceae bacterium
TGGATGCAAGAAACGTGATAACTCCAAAGTATCGATAACTGGGTTTGTTGCTTCTGGTAAACCAGCGCGCTCGTAACTTTTGTTCAAGAAGCCCATATCAAAGGACGCATTATGAGCAACCAGAATACTACCTTCAGCGAATTCTGCAAATTTAGGAATGACTTCAGATTCACTAGGTGCATCTTTCAGCATATTATCTGTTATCCCTGTTAACTGAATAATTAATTGTGATAATGGCACATTTGGGTTTACAAGTGCTTCAAATTTATCAATCACGTTACCCTTGTACATTTTAACTGCTGCAAGTTCAATAATACTGTCATATACAGCTGACAAGCCTGTCGTCTCCACGTCAAATACAACGTAAGTCGCTTCGCTTAAATCTTCACGGACAGGGTTATAAGCAACAGGTACACCGTCATCAACAATATTAGCTTCAATTCCATAAAGAATTTTAACCCCGTGCTTTTTACCAGCAGCATGTGCATCTGGAAATGATTGAGCAACGGCATGGTCAGTTATCGCAATAGCTTTATGCCCCCACTTAGCTGCTTGTTCAACGTAATCCCCAATATGATTGGTCGCGTCCATTTGACTCATATTCGAGTGAAGATGCAATTCAACACGTTTTCCTTCTTCTGGTGCGGTATCTTTGCGTTCAGGAACTCGAACTTCATTTACATCACGACCCATAATAACTAGGTCACGCATGTAAGTGTCCTCTTGGACGTTTCCTCTCACACGTACCCATTTCCCTTTTTTTATTTTCAAGAAATTTTGTTCATCGGCTTCATTATTTGAGAACATTTTGACACTAAATGATGAACTATAGTCTGTTAATTTGAAGGTCAATAATTTTCTTCCAGAACGAAGATCACGAATCTCACTATCAAAAATATGACCTTGTACAATAACAGAGCGTTCTTCTTCTGTAATTGTTATCATTTGTCGTGGTTCTTCCTTGTTAGGAATTTTATTTCCTAGTTGAATCAGGCCATTTCCACCGCCACCATTATTTTTCGCTAGGTCAGCTTCATATAATTTTATGTTTTCTTCAGCTTGACGTACCATAATTTCTTCTTGCTCTTTTTTACGCTCTAAATACTTCTCACGCATTTCGTCAGAAGCTTTTTCATTTAATTCAATTTTTATGGTGAAATCAGGAAATCCGAGAGAACGGAAATTTTCTCGAATCACATTTAAGTAATTGTCTGTTAAGTGTTTTTTAGTAATTTCATTCGCTAAATGAACCGTTACAACACCATTTTCGATATGTGGCGCATTATTTCTTAAAATCTCTTGTACAATAGGAGAATTTAAGTGACTACGCTCAACAGCGGTATTCCAATAGTCTCTGATTTTTTCATCTGATAGTTCAGGGTTTTTAGCGTTTATTTTAAGATCGACGGATGCGATATTCTTAAATGCGATTTTTAATCGTTGGGATAGAGCGTTGAAAACTTCAAAGGGAAGTGTTTCGGGGAACTGAAGAACAAACACCCATAATTTTGACTTTTTATATACTAAAACTTGTTCTACTTCCCCTTCTTTAAGATAAGGCAAGTAGTCAGGTTCTGTATTCAATTGGGTTTGTTCCAATAGATTTTGAAACAACTCTTTTTTCTCCATACATATACCTACTTTCATCATGTAGAAAAGCGGGCAAGCCCGCTTTTCTTCTTACGATTCATTTTAACCAAAGAAAAAGCGTTGAATATCATTCCATGTCACAAGAATCATTAACAGGAAGAGTAGACCGACACCAATAATGGTAATAATCCCCTCTTTGTCTGGATCTAGAGGCTTACCTCTTACACCTTCAATAATATTCAATAATAATTTACCACCATCTAAAGCTGGAATTGGAAGTAGGTTGACCGTACCTAAGTTGACACTTAAGTAACCTAAGAAACTAAGAATACTTAGGAATCCATAACCAACAACCTCTTCTGTTGCTGCATAAATCGCAACCGGTCCTCCAAAAGCATTGACATCAAAGCCAGTCGTAAACATTGATGCAATCAAACTAAAGATTGATGTGATAATAAACCATGTTTGAGTAAAACCACTCATTATCTTTGTCCCAAATGAACGCTCAATTGGTTGATATACACCAATTAAACCATACTCTTCGCCAGTGTCGGATGTTTCGCTAGCTGGCGTCAAGATAACTTCTTTTTCACTACCATCCTCAGCAGTTTGGACTGTTAAAGTCAGTTCTTCACTTGGGTGTTGCTGAATAATCGCAACCATTTCATGCCAGGTACTAATCGTTTCACCGTCAATCTGGCTAATAATGTCGCCTTCTTCTAAACCAGCAACCTCTGCAACACCATCAGGAATGACTTCACCAATTTTATTGACATCTGAAGCAACTCCACCTTGAATAAAGGCTATCAGTGAAAAGACAATAATACCTAGGATGAAATTGTTCATCGGACCGGCAAAGTTGGTTAACATGCGTTTTCCTAAACTCGCAGATTGGAATTGAACATCAATTGGCGCAACTTGGACTTCTGTTCCGTCTGGCTCAATGATTATGGCTTCACGTTCAACCGTGTAACGAACGGCTTCATGATTCCCTGGTATCATACCTTCTAAATACATGTCATGATCTAAATCAAATTGAGTTAGTTCCATCGGGATAGCATTTATCTGTTCTTTATCACTTAAATTAATATGTGAGATGTTATTTTCTTCGTTTAATAGAATTTTTATTGGCATACCCGCACGTAATTCGTTGGTATCGTCTCCGTAACCAGCCAAACGTACATAGCCACCTAAAGGGAATATTCGGATTGTGTATGTTGTGCCATTTTTCCGATGTGAAAAGACTTTAGGGCCCATACCGATTGCAAATTCCCGGACTAGAACTCCTGCGCGTTTCGCAAAATAAAAATGACCAAACTCATGTATAATAACCAAAATACTGAAAATGATAATAAATATTAAAATTGTTTCAATCACACAAAACACTTCCCGTTCTTTCTGATTTCATTAAAAACGTCTGCCTGGTTTTCATCTAAAACATGCGATAAATAGTTAAGAAAATTTGGAACATCGGCATTACAAATAGCATACTGTCGAAACGATCTAAAAT
>CAZLGI010000080.1:3110-7406 GCA_964558995.1 uncultured Carnobacteriaceae bacterium
CCCTGAGTCTTTGACACCAAAGTGACGTTTGAAAGCTGATTCAGTCAAATCGCCTAGTTGGCCGACAATCGATATTAAAATAGCTAGTATAATGACAACTGCTAGTGTGAATTGTTCAGGATTATGAAAGTTTGTATAAATAATTGCCACGACAATCGATGAAACCATGCCTCCAACTGATCCTTCAATCGACTTATTCGGGCTAATAATAGGCGCTAGTTTATGTTTACCAAAGCGCACACCTAAAATATATGCTCCAATATCCGTTGCCCATAAGGTAAACAGAACAAATACAACGGTTAAAAAGCCCATTTCAGCTGTTCTGATGAAATAATGGAATCCATTTCCGACATAAAGTGCAGCTAGCAAAAAGCCCCCTGCATCATCATAAGTAAATTCATTGTTTGATAGTACGGTCATTACGAGTAACATCATGCCGAATACAAAATACAAATGCCAAATACCTAAATCTTCTGGTAAAAAATCAAAGTAGTCTTTTGGCAAAATAATAAATATTGTAATAATTGAAGTAAGCAAACCCGTCATACTCAAAAAGCGCTTTTTTTTCATCCTAAAAAATTCTGATACTCCGATAACTCCCATGATACAGGCGCCTAATACAAGCGGCCAGGACCCATACCATACAAAAGGCAGTAGTAAGACTAAGGCCACTATGCCGGTAATTGTTCTTGTTTTCATGTGTTACCCACCTCATATTCTGCCAAAACGTCGATTCCTTTGTTGGTATGTCGCAATGGCTTGATCTAATGATGCCGTAGTAAAATCTGGCCAAAACATATCTGCAAAATAAAACTCACTATAAGCGATTTGCCATAGTAAAAAGTTGCTAACACGAATTTCGCCACTTGTCCGAATAACTAATTCAGGATCTTGATAATCTTTTAGAAATCCAGTAAATAATTCTCCAGAAATATAATCATCAGTAATGTCTTCCGCATCTAATTCACCATTTTTTACTTTTATTGCGGTTTCTCTGACAACTTCTGTTATTTCTTGTCTAGAACCATAATTAAAAGCAAAATTCAGAATCATTCCGTCATTGTTTTTTGTTTTTGCAATTGCTTCATCGACAGCTTTTCTTGTCTTTTCTGGCAATTGATCTGACCAGCCAATAGCGGTTACTTTGATATTATTTTTAATCAAGTCTGGCATGAACACATTAAAAAAATCAACAGGTAAATTCATCAGGAAAGATACTTCACTATTCGGTCTTTTCCAATTTTCTGTTGAGAAGGCATATAGCGTTAGAACCTTCACTCCCAATTCATTGGCATGAATCGCAATTTTCTTTACTGTATTCATTCCTTCTTTATGCCCATATACACGCGGCATTAAGCGTTTCTTCGCCCATCTGCCATTTCCATCCATAATAATCGCAATATGAGCTGGAATGACACCATTTTTATTTAAGTTATCTGTCGTACCATTTTCAAAAGAAGTCATAGTTCGTCCCTACCTTATCATCTTTAACTCAATCCATTTTATCAAACATTTAGCCTAATACCAACTGAAGAATGTATTAAGAAATGTATTTGGCATTTTAATTAAGAAACGGCACCCTATCAGATGGACAGGATGCCGTTAAATTTTGCTAAGTTAAGATTTATACTTGCAGAAGTTCTTGTTCTTTGTTCTCTGCGATAGCATTGATGCGTTTAATACTCTCATCTGTTAAGTCTTGAACTTTTTTCTCGTTAGCATGTAATTCATCTTCAGTAATTTCACTGTTTTTCTCAGCTTTTTTCAATTCATCCATCGCATCACGGCGAACGTTACGAACTGCAATCTTAGCATTTTCAGTGTCTTTACCAACTAATTTAGCTAGTTCTTTTCTACGCTCTTCCGTTAATGCCGGAATAACTAAGCGAATTAAAGAACCGTCGTTTGTAGGACTAATCCCAATATCACTCTGGTGAATTGCACGTTCAAGGTTTGGTAAAATGGTTTTATCATAAGGTGTAATAGTTAACATTCTTGCTTCAGGAATTGAAATGTTCGCTAATTGGTTAACTGGTGTCATCACACCGTAGTATTCAACCTCGATACGATCCAGCAAACTTGCGTTAGCAACGCCCGCACGAATTGTTCCCAATTCACGTTCTAGTGCCGCTTCGGCTTTTTTCATTCTATCAGCTGTATTATCTAAAATATCTTTCATTTTTTTGTCCCCCTTACTGTTGTGCCAATCTCTTCTCCCATTATAACACGACGAATGTTTCCTGAGGTATTTAAGTTGAAAACGACTAATGGAATATCATTATCCATGCTTAATGAGCTTGCGGTCGAGTCCATAACTTGCAACCCTTTTGAAATAACATCTAAATGTGTTAGTTCAGTAAATTTCACTGCAGTCGCATCTTTTTGTGGATCAGCAGAATAAACACCGTCTACGTTGTTTTTCGCCATCAAGATAACATCTGCATCAATTTCAGCTGCTCTTAATGCAGCAGTTGTATCAGTAGAGAAATATGGATTTCCAGTACCACCTGCAAAAATAACGATACGTCCTTTTTCTAAATGACGGATAGCTTTTCTGCGAATATATGGTTCTGCGACTTGTCGCATTTCAATAGATGTTTGAACACGTGTCGGAACCCCTTCGTTTTCTAAAACGTCTTGTAAGGCTAAAGAGTTCATAACGGTTG
This sequence comes from uncultured Carnobacteriaceae bacterium, assembly GCA_964558995.1. Classification (GTDB taxonomy): domain Bacteria; phylum Bacillota; class Bacilli; order Lactobacillales; family Aerococcaceae; genus Jeotgalibaca. Next base: position 5,777 of record CAZLGI010000080.1, read on the forward strand.
CTAACATACCCATATAGTCTGCTTGTGCACGTTCCATACCCATTTCAGCGCCAGTCGTTCCTCGCCAAATATTTCCTCCGCCAACGATGATAGCAATCTCTACGCCTAGTGCATGTACTTCCTTAATTTCTTGCACCATCTTTTTTATAATCGGCGGATTGATCCCAAAACCTGCTTCACCAGCAAGAGCCTCACCACTAAGTTTCAAAATAACGCGTTTGTATTTCGGTTCATCCATTATTATTCCTCCATCAATCAATGTCAGTTCATTCTCATTTAATAATCATCTATAGACCTAGAGCCTGAGACAACTGCCTCAGGCCCTATTCTTGTTTAATTATTTTTTAATTTGACTCATTACTTCTTCAGCAAAGTTCTCTTGACGTTTTTCAATTCCTTCGCCCACTTCATAGCGAACAAAAGATTTAACGGAGCCATTTTTTGAAGCAACAAATTTGGATACTGAAACGTCGCCATCTTTAACGAATGGTTGGTCATTTAATGAGATTTCACTTAGGAATTTGTTCATACGGCCTTTAATCATTTTTTCAACGATATTAGCTGGTTTTCCTTCGTTTAGAGCTTGTTCTGTTAGAACCTTTTCTTCGTGCTCTAATTCTTCTTTAGATACTTGGTCACGTGATACGTAACGAGGATTGATCGCTGCAACGTGCATAGCAACGTCTTTAGCTGTTTCTTCGTCAGCACCTTCTAGAACTGTCAATGCAACAATGCTTCCGCCTTGGTGCAAGTATGAACCAAATACTTCGTCATCAGATTTTGTAACAATTTCAAAACGACGTAATGAAATTTTCTCTCCGATAACAGTTGTTTGTTCGTTAATTGTATCGTTCAACGTACCATCTTTAGTTTCGATTTTTAATGCTTCTTCAACGTCAGCTGGTTTGTTTGTAGCGATCAAAGTTGTGATATCTTGTACTAGGTTTTGGAATTGTTCGTTTTTAGCTACGAAGTCAGTTTCAGCGTTAATTTCAACAATAACAGCTAAGTTGCCGTCTATATAAACGTTTGCTAATCCTTCAGCTGCAATACGACCAGCTTTTTTAGCTGCGTTTGCCATTCCGTTTTCTCTTAAGTAGTCAACAGCTTTATCTCTGTCACCATCAACAGCAACGAGTGCTCTCTTAGCGTCCATCATTCCAACGCCTGTCATATCACGTAATTCTTTAACTTGTTTTGCAGTAACTTTAACCATGTTTAATAATCCTCCTAAAAGTTCTTATTCATATAAAAACTGCCTCAAAAACAGAGAAGATGCTGGCTAATTTGCGGCAATATCTTTCTTATTTCTGAGACAGCTCAATTAGATTTAGTGTATAAACCGTAAAGAAGTCTTATGCGTTTTCGTTATTACCTTCAACGACTTCAACAATTTCTTCTAATGAAGTTGCTTCTTCAGATTTAGCTGCCATTTCTGCTACTTCTTGATCTGAACCTTGGTTTCCTTCGATCATAGCATCTGCCATTTTACTTGTTAGTAATTTAACAGCGCGGATTGCATCGTCGTTAGATGGGATAACTAAGTCAATCTCATCTGGGTCACAGTTTGTATCAACCATTGCTACGATTGGAATGTTTAATTTGTGTGCTTCTTGAATTGCAATTCTTT
>CAZLGI010000081.1:0-7243 GCA_964558995.1 uncultured Carnobacteriaceae bacterium
TCCGGGAAGTTGGCTTATCCGCTGAAATTTAAGGCGGTGGTTAAAACAGCTGATGAAATTAAAACGATTATGAAAGAAGCGACCTATCAAGATAATGTTGCAGGTGTGATTACTTGGATGCATACCTTCAGTCCATCAAAAATGTGGATACCAGGACTAAAACATTTGCAAAAACCCTTGCTTCATTTGGCTACGCAATTTGGCCCCGAAATTCCGTGGGCGACGATTGATATGGATTATATGAATACCCACCAAAGTGCTCATGGAGATCGAGAGTATGGCTTTATCACTGCTCGAATGAAGAAAAATAATAAAGTCGTCGTTGGACATTGGGAGAGTGAACGCGTCCAACTAGAGCTAGCCGAATGGATGTCAAGTGCGGTAGGCTACTTAGAAAGTCAGAATATCCGTGTTGCTCGTTTTGGCGATAATATGCGTCATGTTGGGGTAACTGAAGGCGATAAAGTGGAAGCAGCCATCCAATTTGGCTGGACAGTGGATTATTTTGGAATTGGCGATTTAGTCGCAGAAATTGCGACGGTTACGGCAGAAGAAATCGAAACAGCCTATGAAGACCTTCAACAAACCGCTGATTTAGAAATGGGTGACAATGATCCTGATTTTTATAAAGAGCATGTAGAAGAACAATTGAAAATTGAAATCGGATTGCGTCGTTTCTTAGAAAAAGGCCAGTATAATGCCTTTACGACTAACTTTGAAGATCTTCACGGCATGAGACAATTACCAGGTCTAGCGGTTCAACGCCTAAATGCAGAAGGCTATGGCTTTGCGGGTGAGGGAGATTGGAAAACAGCTGCCTTAGACCGTTTACTTAAAGTAATGGCAAACAATGATCGAACAGGCTTTATGGAAGACTATACTTATAGTTTAGTGGATGGAAAAGAAGTGATTCTTGGCTCGCATATGTTAGAAGTCGATCCAACCTTAGCGGCAACTCATCCAAAAGTAGTCGTTCAACCACTAGGTATTGGTGGAAAAGAAGACCCAGCTCGTTACGTTTTTGATGGCGTTGCAGGAGATGCAGTTGTTGTATCGATGTTGGACTTAGGAACCCATTATCGTTTGCTAATTAATGCCGTAACAGCGGTAACACCGGATGAACCCGCTCCAAACTTACCAGTAGCGCGAGTCCTCTGGGAACCAAAACCTAACTTCCATGATGGAGTGAAGCGTTGGATTGAAGCTGGTGGCGGCCACCACACGGTTATCTCCTTAGCCTTGACGGTTGATCAAATCGTCGATTGGGCGAAAATGGTAGATTTAGAATACATTGTTATCCAATAATTGAAAGTTGAAGGGCAAAGGAATTATCTTTGCCTTTTTTAATAGTTTTACATAACAACACTCTAGAAGAAATTATTAACTTCAAAAACTATTTTTCTTCATTGAAAGGAAATCAAAAAAAATGACACCTACACCTTCTGTTAACGTGACTGATTCATTTTGGAAGAGTTATTTTCGGATTGTGAAAGACGTGATGTTGCCGTTTCAATGGGACATTATTCATGACGAAGCTAACATAACAATTGAAAGTGAACGCGATGATGCAGCGATTCCAACTGAAAAGAGTCACGTCATTGAAAATTTTAGAATTGCAGCTGGACAGAAAAAAGGGAACCACTACGGCTGGCTGTTTCAAGATAGTGATTTATATAAATGGATTGAAGCAGCGGCGAATACCTATCAAGTCGAAGCAGACCCAGCCTTACTCGGCATGATGGAAGAGTGTGTGCAATTAATCGAAGATGCCCAGGATGAAGATGGCTATTTGAGCACCTTTTATCAAATTGAAGCACCCCAATTGAAATTCCGCCGCCTTTTTCAAAGTCATGAATTATATTGCGCTGGGCATTTGATCGAAGCAGCGATTGCTTATGAAATCGCGACAGGATCACACCAACTACTCGCAGTCGCTGAACGTTTCATCGACTGCATTAAGGAGCATTTTGGGCCAGAGCCAGGAAAAATTAATGGGTCGGACGGACACCAAGAAATTGAGTTAGCTTTAGTCCGTTTATACGAACATACAGGAGAAAGGAAGTATCTTGATTTAAGTTATTTCTTTCTAGACGTTCGCGGGCAAGATCCTGATTTCTATCAAAAACAGTTACAAGAAAACATTGATAAAGGGTTAGAAAAAGGCCCCGTTGCTCCAGTTAACTTAGTTTATCATCAAGCACACAAACCAGTTGTCGAACAAAATGAAGCACAAGGACACGCAGTTCGTTTAGTTTATATGGCACAAGCGATGGCAGGAACAGGCAATTATTTGGAAGATGACGCACTTATACAGGCTGCAGAAAAGATATGGCAGAATATCGTGCATAAACGCATGTATATTACAGGAGGAATCGGATCTACCGTTAGAGGTGAAGCCTTTACCTTTGATTATGATCTGCCAAATGACTTGATGTACTGCGAAACATGTGCGGCGATTGGCCTATTGAATTTCACTGAAGTCTTACAAAAAAGAGACCAGAAAGTCGCTCACGCTGATGTGATGGAACGCGTGCTCTACAATAGTATGATTAGTGGGATGAGCTTGGATGGGAAACACTTCTTTTATGTTAATCCGCTAGAAGTCGATCCCGAAGCAAGTCTGAAAAATCCAGATAAAAGTCATGTGAAAGCTAGTCGTCCTTCTTGGTTTGGCTGTGCTTGCTGTCCGCCAAACTTAGCACGCACGATTCCAGCTATTCATCGCTATATTTATCAAGCCGATTCAGAAACAAACCAATTGTGGCTGAACCAATGGATTGCCAGCGAATGGTCGAACGACAGCATCCATTTGTCGCAAACGCATGATTTTGACAATAAAAAAGAGTCACGCTTTACAATTAAAAATGATAAACCAGAGGAATATACGATCAATATTCGGATCCCCTATTGGGTTGAAGAGGTTGAGATGCTGATAGATGGGCAAAAAGAAAAAGTAACACTCACAAACGGCTATCTAGAACGACAAGCAGCGCCAGGGGAAACAAGGATTGATTTAACTTATCAGATGCCTGTCTTAAAATGGCAAGCCCATCCAAAAGTGAAGAGCTCGTATGGAAAGCTCTCCTTCCAAAGAGGACCGTTTATTTACACGGCTGAAGAAGCTGACAATGGGAAAAACTTGCATCTTCTTCATATAAATGGGGAAACAGAAGCGATTGTTGTTGAAAATAATTACTTAGAATTACCAGCAAAAAGATTAGTTGATGACCAACAAGAGTCACTTTATCAATTATTTGAAAGAAAAACTTATGAAGATGTCAAACTAACGTTAATCCCCTATTATCTATGGGCAAACCGAGAGATAGGCGAAATGCGCGTCTGGCTTCAAGAAGGAGGTTGACCAATGGCAAAAGTTATCACATCATCTCCGCCAAAAGGATGGAATAGCTGGGATGTGTATGGAGCGAGTGTCACCGAAGAAGAAGTCCGTCAGAACGCTGTTGTAGTCGCAGACAAATTGCTCGATCACGGCTGGGAATATGTCGTTGTTGATATTCAATGGTATGAACCAACTGCTGATTCTTCGCGTTATCATTCCTTTGCAGACTTAACGATGGATCAATATGGGAGATTAATGCCTGCTGAGAATCGCTTTCCTTCTGCAGTAGACGGAAAAGGTTTTGCTGAGCTAGGAGATTTTATTCATGGACTAGGGCTGAAATTTGGTATTCATATTATGCGAGGCATTCCTCGACAGGCCGTCCACCAAAACACGCCTATAAAAGGAACAAATTATTATGCACGAGATATTGCTCACTCAAATTCGATTAGCCCTTGGAACACTGATATGTATGGGATTGATATGACAAAAGAGGGCGCCCAAGCCTACTATGATTCCTTGTTTGAACTCTATGCTTCCTGGGGGGTTGATTTTATTAAAGTAGACGACATCGCAGATTCAAAACTTTATTCAACCCATTTAGCTGAGATTGTAGCAATTCGCCAAGCAATTGACAAAACGAATCGTCCGATGGTGCTAAGTTTGTCACCAGGTCCTGCTCCGCTCGAGCATGGCACGTTTTTCCAAGAACATGCTAATATGTGGCGCTTAACAGATGATTTTTGGGATGATTGGGCTCATTTAAAGCATATGTTTACCAGATGCGCACAATGGACGCCTTTTGTTGGAGCTGGTTCTTGGCCTGACTGCGATATGCTTCCTTTAGGGCATATTGGTATCAGGTCAGTTGATGGAGGTGGTGCTGATCGAAACACCCGCTTTACTAGAGCAGAACAGCGAACATTGCTGACGTTATGGTCTTTTTTCCGTTCTCCTTTGATGTTTGGGGGAGAATTGACCGACTTGGATGCTTGGACGTTCTCTCTTTTGACAGAACCTACTCTAGAAGCTGTTCATTTGAAGGGTGAGAACGCACGTCAAACTTATCGACAGGATGGTTGGATTATTTGGGAATCTAAGGTGGAAAATACTCGTCATTATGCACTCTTCAATTTGGCTGATGAGGATCGGGTCATACCAGAACATCTACATGATTTATTTCCACCAGGACAAAAGTTGGCAGCTCGTGATTGTCTAGTCATTTAATAGAGAAAGGATCACCTAATGAAAGTAAACATGAAATTAGCTTTGATACTGCTTAGCGGAGGATTAGTATTAGGGGCATGTCGAAATAAGGATATTGAAACCAAGAAAGTTGAACAAATCATCGACTCACCAGTGTTTCATAATGTATCCGTCCATGACCCATCAGTTCTGGGAACAGATGACGGGGCGTATATCATAGGCTCTCATTTGCAATTCGCAAAATCTGATGACTTAATGAAGTGGGAATCCTTATCGGAAAGTGTGCCAACCACAAACTTATTCGAAGATGTCTATGCAGAGCTAGCGGAAGATTTTGAATTTGCCCAGTCAGACACCATCTGGTCGAGGACTTTCACCGGATGGTCAAACCTATAATGCCAATATCCATCCTAATGCGATAGATCCGCATGTTTTCTTCGATCATGAAGGAGAGTTATGGATGGTTTATGGCTCTTATTCAGGCGGTATTTTCATTTTACCAATGGACAAAACGACCGGCTTACCTACAGAAGAAAGCTATGGTACTAAGTTGATGGGTGGGAATCATTCCCGAATTGAAGGGCCATATATGGTTTATAATGAAGAGACTGATTATTACTACTTGTTCACTTCTTTTGGTGGTTTGGATGCAACTGGGGCCTATAACATTCGAGTCGCACGGTCAAAGAATCCAGATGGCCCTTTTTACGATATGAAAGGTCAGGACAAGATTGCTGCGAAAGGGCCAGCCGGTTCGTTTTTTGATGATGTAGCAATTGAAAAATATGGACTAAGTTACTTGGGAATTATGTGTGGGATTATGGAAAAGGCATTTCCTTAAAAGGGTATACATCTCCAGGTCATAATTCAGTTTATTATGATGAAGAAAACAATCATTATGTCATTATTTTCCACACGAGGTTTCCAGGTTTGGGTGAACGAAATGAAGTACGTGTGCATAGCTTACTCTTCAATGAAGAAGGCTGGCCAGTCATCGCACCGCGTAGGTACGCTGGAGAACACGTTGAAGAAATAGCCCTAGGAGATATTCAAGGCGACTACATGGTGATTGAGGATCAAAATGATATTGTTGCTGATCGTATACTCTCTCAAGATGTTGAAGTAGAGGGTAGCGCAGTAAGGGGAGCCTTCGATGGGAATATTGAATTAGGTGAAAATGGACAAGCAACCATTAAATGGAACGATGAGGTTATAAGTGGACAATTTCTCCCGCAATGGGACGATTATGCAAATAAACAAACCATCACTTTTACCGGACTTGATCAAAATGGGACAGCAATTATGATGGTGAAAAAATAGAGTCAGTATCATTTGAATCTTTTATATAATGGAAGTCCAGGATTTGTATACTCCTGGACTTCTATTTATTTGAAACGAATGTTCATTTACATAAAATTTACGTAAATGTCACAAATGTAATAATTGGCTGTAACCATTGGCATGACAATGGAAAGAGAGAGTAAATCGCTTTCATCATAACCTAAACACTTGTTTAATTTATTCTGAATTTGTCCGATAATAGTTAATAGAAGATTCGTATTTGAGAAGGAGTGAAGGCGTTGGCTAAGGAAGAAAATATTGATGTGAGTGAACAGGAAAACAAGAAAAAATGGGAATGGCAAAAACCTGATAGAGAAGAATTATTAGATAAAATAAAAACATTTGAATGGAAAAGGTTGGGCTTTGGCTATCGCTCTATACGAGCGCGTTTATTAATTATATTTTCAATTCTTATTTTATTTATCACAGGAGTTGGCTGGTTTACAAATTCAATCCTTAATGATACGAACGACAGTATCAATCAAATGGTCGAAGTGGATATGTCATTGATGAGGAATTATGAGAAATCTAACAATCAATTATCACGACGGGTTGCTGCCATTCGTGGGTTTTTACTGACCGAAAATGAGACGTATTTAGAACAGTATGAGGCTGCTTTAGAACTAGGGGAAGACTATCAAAGGCAAGTGATGGCAATTGATAACAACATTAGAACTGAAAATGTATTCAGTCGAATAAACGAGTGGGATCGCTATATCAGACTTTATGTCATCCGAGAGCTTGAAAATGGTGAAAGGGACTTAGCGCTTCAAAATATTGATGAGTTTGTGAATCCGGAAGCGGAAGAAATTATGGTTGAGTTATCAGGAATGTCGGAAACCAGATCCGAAGAGATTTTTCAAAATGCAACACATCTATCGGGTGAGATTGACCAATCAATCGGCGTTTTATCATTGACGATAGGTAGCTTAATTATTATTTCAATTATTGTATCGTTACTATTCTCGCAGAATCTTTCAAAAGCAATTAAACGTATAGGCAGTCGCTTGAACTTAATTTCAACCGGGCTATTAAATCAAGAATTATTAGACATTAAAGGTGGCGGTGAATTGGTTGACTTAACCGTTTCGACGAATGACATGCAAGTTCAACTGTCAACGATTATTACGAATATTCTTAGGAGTTCAGACGAATTGGCTAAGCAAAGTGATGCACTTTCTCAATCTGCGCAGGAAGTAAAAGAAGGATCTAAACAAGTGGCTCTTACCATGCAAGAATTATCAGATGGAGCTGAGAGTCAGACGAACTCAACAAATGAATGGGCGGAGAGTATTGCTCTATATAACGAAGAGTTTAACCACTTAGGTGAGAATGCTGATGAAATCAATGAACACT
>CAZLGI010000082.1:0-7159 GCA_964558995.1 uncultured Carnobacteriaceae bacterium
TTTACACAATGGTTAGCAGTTCACTTCTCCAAAGCTGGTATTCGTTGTAACGCAATCGCACCAGGTTTCTTGGTTTCAAACCAAAACCGCGACTTGTTATTCGAAGCTGACCACGAAACATTAAAACCTCGTGGACAAAAGATCATCAATAACACTCCAATGGGCCGCTTCGGTGAGTCAGAAGAGTTGTTAGGTGGACTATTGTTCTTAGCTGACGAAAAAGCATCAAGTTTTGTTAACGGTGTTGTATTACCAATTGACGGTGGATTTAGCGCATACTCAGGTGTGTAATAAACCTTGACATGTGTGAGAAGCTAGGTAGAAATTCCTTCAAATTAAAATTGAAGCTTTCTGCCAGCTTCTTTACTTTTTATAGAGAATTTAACACGAGGAGGAAACGATAATGACAGAAAGATTTACTACTTTTGAAAAACAACGAGACTTTTTAGTGTGTGTCGACTCTGATGGATGTGCGATGGACACAATGGATATTAAACATGAACGTTTCTTCGGACCGTTTTCAGCTGATGTCTTTAATATTAAAGACCGTGAAACATATTTAGAAGATTGGAATCGTATTAACCTATTTTCAAGTACCCGCGGTGTGAACAGGTTTAAAGCGTTGGTCATGGCTTTAACAAATGCACAAAACCGTGGAGAAGATGTTGGTGATATTTCATCTTTGACAGAATGGTCAGAGACTGCAAGTTCACTTTCAAACGATTCAGTTGAAAAGTTAATCGAAGAAACAGGACACGAAACGTTTGTAAAAACGCTAGACTGGAGTAAACGAGTAAACCATGCAATTGAAACTGAATTGGTTGGTGAAGACGAGCCATTCGAAGGTGCAAAAGAAGGTTTAGAGCACATTACAAAACTAGCTGACGTTGCAATCGTAAGTTCTGCAAACAAAGAAGCGGTTCAAAGCGAATGGGAACGTCATGACTTATTAGATTCAGTTGATGCTTTCTACGCACAAGACCGTGGAACGAAATCAGAAGCAATTGCTGATCTCTTAGCAAAAGGCTATGACAAGAAACATGTCTTAATGGTAGGGGACGCACCTGGAGATGAAGTTGCGGCAGATGAGAACAACGTATTCTACTACCCAATTTTATTTGGACAAGAAAAAGCTTGTTGGGATCGCTTAGTAAACGAAGCAATGCCAAAATTCTTGAACGGTGAATTTACACCTGAATATCAAGCAAGTTTGAAAAAAGAATTCCATGACTTATTAAGTAAATACGACTAATGATGAAGCCTGAGACTGTTTGTCTTGGGCTTTTTTGTTTTAGTTAGGGTGTCTCGTTCACTTTGTTACCTATCAAAAGTCATAGCTAAAGCTACAAGAAACAGAATTCAGAGTACAAAAATCTATGAGTTTCGCATAAACAGCTTGAAGCACTGGTCGTTAAACTCTCCTAACCTCACGCAGGGTCTTGCTTGATATACAATGAAAAAACGAAAGTAATCGATTTCTTTTCTATAACTCACACAAACACCGCATTTTGAGTCAAGGTTTGGTGAAGTAAGACAAAGCAAGTCATGGTAATGTAAACGGTTATCTTATATAATAAGTTTAGTGAAAGAAGGGGAGGAGGCCACTTGGAAGAGTTACTGGATGGATCTCTAGAGTTAGTTGTTGGAACAAGGGTGAAAGGAACCGATGATTATTTATTGGAATTCCACTCACATGACCACAATGAACTCGTATTACTGCACGGTGGAAATTGTCGTTTTTTAGTTGGGAATCAATTTTACAATTTACGACCAGGAAACTTGTTGATGTTAGATGGTAATACAATCCATAAGGCTTATGTTTATGGAGATGCGGATTTTTACGAAAGAAGTCTATTACATTTTAAGACAGAATGGATTCAGCCGATCCTTGAAGAATTAGGAGTGACGAATTTACTCGAGCTATTTAAGGAAAACAAAAGTGGTTTGATTCGTCATTTTACTAAGCAAGAGGAAGCGGTTCTTGAAAATCGAATGAGGGAAATCGAATTTATTTCGAATCGCCTCGACGAAAAGCCAGATATACTTGATGCAGCGCGTTTGAAGCTGCTAGTGGCTCAATTACTGATTTTTATTTACCAGTCTGATAATACGCTGATTCGCAAGGAAGAAACCGATCGAGATGAGAAAACAAAATTAGTTGAACACATCTCGAATTACTTATTTGCTAATTTTGATCAGCCAGTTACGATTGATGGCATATCAAGAGAAGTAGGTCTGACAAAGTCTTACATGTCGCATTTGTTTAAGGAAGTCACAGGTCATACAATTATGAATTACTTAATGGCCTATCGTCTGTCTCAAGCACGTAAGTTGTTAGTTGCTGATCAATCCGAGTCAATTAAAGAAATTGCCTATCGTTGCGGCTTTAGAAGTGAATCTCATTTTAGTCGCTTTTTTAAGAAAAACATTGGCCAAACCCCTTCAGAATATAGAATTAACCAACAAATTACCTTTGAAGAAAGAGGAGAGTTATAACATGGTAGATAAAGTTAAATTAGGAATTATTGGATATGGTGCAGAGGGCGGAATGTACGCAAACTTCTTCAAGCAAAATGATGAGCGTCTAAACAGTGACCTTATCGAACTAGCAGCAATTTGTGACAATGACCCTGCTAAGAAAGCAAAGGCTGCAGAAGATTTCCCAGAATTACCATTCTTTGATAACTACTTAGAAATGCTTGACTCTGGCGTTGTTAATGCAATCGTTACAACTGTTCCTCACTATGACCATACTGTTATGGGAATCGACGCACTAGAGCGTGGCATTCACTTATTAGGTGAAAAACCAGCTGGCGTTTACACGAAAGAAGTTGAACGTCTAAATGAAACGGCTGTTCAAAATCCAGAAACAACTTTCGCAATCTTCTTTAACCAACGTACAAACCCATTGTACCGTCGCGTAAAAGAATTAATGGATGAAGGCGTAATCGGTGACTTACAACGTGCAACATGGTTTATTACAACATGGTGGCGCCCACAAGGTTACTATGACCAAGGTGGCTGGCGCGCAACTTGGGGCGGCGAAGGTGGCGGAGTATTAGTTAACCAAGCACCTCACCAATTAGACTTGTTCCAATGGTTATGCGGAAAGCCTGAAAAAGTATTCGCAAAAATGACTTATGGTGCAGGCCGTAACATCGTTGTTGAGAACGAAGTAAACGCACTACTAGATTATGGTAATGGTGTAACAGGTTCACTGATTACATGTACAAATGACTTAGTAGGAACTGACCGTCTAGAAATTTTCGGTAGTCAAGGTAAAATTATCGTTGAAGATTCTAAGAAATTAATTATCAAACGTTTAACCAAACCAGAAAAAGAACTTTCAGCTAACATGACTATGGAAGATGTTGGGAAAATTTTCATGGGTCAAATTGACACTGATGAGCTATATAGCATTACAACTGAAGAATTCCAACAAAAATTTGGCGACCAACATATCGAAGTATTAAACAACTTCGCAAGCCATATTGTTAAAGGAACAGATTTACTAGCGCCAGGTTCAGAAGGCATTAACGGTGTTCGTTTAGCGAATGCAATGCACTTGTCTGACTGGTTAGGAAAAGAAGTTCCATACAACCATGATGCAGACTTGTATCTAGAAGAATTAAACAAACGTATTGAAGAAGAAGGAAAATACGCTACAAAAGAATAAGCAAGATAATATAGGAGGAATCACACAATGGTAAAAATTGGTGTACAAGCATCTACAATCAAAGCAAAGTTTGAAGAATTAGGTCCTTACGAAACGTTAAAAGCATTGTCTGAGATGGGTTACAATTCAGTAGAAATTTCTCAAGTTGCAACAACTCCTGAGAATATTGCAGAAATTCGTCGCGCAATTGATGAGTTAGGAATGGAAGTTGCTGCGATGAGTGCGTCTTTAGAACCTCAAACTGAGGGCGGCGAATCACTAACAACTCATTACGATAAGATTGTTGCGGACTGTAAAGCAGTTGATACAGATTTATTGCGTATTGGTATGTTACCAATGGCAGCAATGGCAAGTTTAGACAAAGTTCTAGAATTTTGTGAGAAAGTAAATGAAGTAACGAAGAAATTAAAGGAAGACGGTATTACGTTGTACTACCACAACCACCATATTGAGTTCCGTAAATATGATGGTGAAACTTTATTGGATATTATCCGTGATAAAGCACCATTATTAGGCTTTGAGTTAGACGTTCACTGGATTCAACGCGGTGGAGCAAACCCAATCGAAGTCATTCGCGATTACAAAGGTAAGGTAGAGTTAATCCACTTGAAAGATTACCGTGTTGGTGAAATGCCCCAAGAAGCAATCGATGCTTTGTTTGCGGGAGATATGGATCCATTCATGAATAAGTTCTCAAATTTAATTGAGTTTGCTGAATTAGGAACAGGAATCTTACCGTTGAAAGAGATCATTGAAGAATCAATTTCAGCGGGTGCTCGTTACTTATTAGTTGAGCAAGATGATACATATGGTGTTGATCCATTTGAAAGTCTGAAAATTTCACGTGATCACTTAATTGAATTAGGTTATAAAGACCTGTTTTAACATCATAAGCCCAGGCATTTTTGCTTGGGCTTTAACTGTTATGGGCAATGAATAATCGTTTCAGTCAATAAAATACCCCTTGTAAGCAGTTGCAGTCATTGTTTTCACTGAAAAAGCTAGGTTATAATAGAGCTAGATTACAGGAGAGGAGGAATTATGATCTCGAGCAAACTAAAAGCAAATCATCGACAGAAGGGAAAAGCCCATGGATTAGACTTTCATACTCATGCAGAGTTTGAAATATTTTTATTTCACAGTGGGAATTGCCGATTTTTAGTAGGGAATCAGATTTATTACCTCAATCCTGGTGATTTGTTGATGATGGATGGTATGACTGTCCATCGTGCGTATATATTTGGAGATAAGGATCAGTATGAAAGAAGTACGATACACTTTGATGCTGAATGGATCAAACCTTTGCTTGATAGTCTAGAAATTGACTATCTGTTGAAATTCTTTACTGAAAATCGTAATGGTCTCATCCGAACGTTTGAGCACAGCGATCAAGCAATCATTGAAAATTCATTTTTGATGATTCAGCAGATGCGTGACTTAGATCATTCGTATGCGAACGAGGCGAAGCGTAAATTTGCGTTAGCACAATTGTTACTCACAATTGACTCAGCAACCGTAAGAGTAATGGATAAAGATCAAACTTATCAAGATGAAAAAACCAAAATCGCGGAAAGTGTGTCAGATTATATTTTCCAACACTACCGTGAGCCGATGGTAATTGAAGATATCGCAAGTGCGCTTAATTTGAGTAAATCTTATTTATCGCACGTTTTTAAAGAAATCACTGGCTATACGATTATGCATTATCTAATGAGTTATCGACTCTCTCAAGCTAGAAATGCATTACTGACAGACCAATCACGCTCTATTAAAGAAGTCGCATATGAAAATGGGTTCGAAAGTGATGCCCACTTCAGTCGCTATTTTAAGAAAAACGTCAATATGACACCTAGTCAATACAGGAAATACAACCAATATGCAGGAGAAAAGGGAGATTTTTAATGGCTGAGAAATTAAAGTTTGGTATTATCGGATTTGGTACACAAGGTGGTAAATATGCACAATTCATCGAAGAAGGCCTTGTTCCAAGTATGGACTTGGTTGCTGCAACGGATATCGATCCAAAACAACGTGAGCTATTTAAGGAAAAGTATCCAGAGAAAGAAATCTTTTCTGACTATAAAGAAATGATTAATAGTGGGCTTGTTGAAGCAATTATTACAACAGTGCCACACTTCTTACACCCGGAAATCGCTATTTATGCTTTGAACAAAGGCATTCATGTGTTGAACGAAAAACCAGCAGGAGTTTATACAAAACAAGTTAAAGAATTAAATGACGTAGCAGCATCAAAAGACGATGTGACATACGCGATTATGTTTAACCAACGTAACAATCCACTTTACCAAAAGATTAAGAAGTTAGTAGAAGATGGAGAAATTGGAAATATCCGTCGTACGAACTGGATTATTACGAGCTGGTATCGCCCACAAGCGTACTATGATCAGAGTGAATGGCGTGCAACTTGGGGAGCAGAAGGCGGCGGTGTTTTAGTTAACCAAGCCCCTCACCAATTAGACTTAATTCAATGGATTGCTGGTGTACCGAAATCAGTTTATGCTAAAGCCAAATATGGCTACATGCGCAATATTACAGTTGAAGACGAAGTAACAGCTGTGATGGACTATGGTAATGGCGCAACAGGCGTATTCATTACTGCAACGCATGACTTAATGGGAACAGACCGTTTAGAAATCTTTGGAGACAAAGGAAAAATTATTGTAGATGATAGTAAGAAAGTAACCGTAAAACGCCTACCGATGTCAGAACAAGAGATAAACGCTGGTGTAGTAGGAGAAGGAACAAGCTTCAAATACTTAGATGGAAAATCTAAACACGAATTAGCTGAAGAAGAAACATTTACGACTGAATCCCAGTGGGGCGGACAACATGCTGGTGTGTTAGAAAACTTCGCGCGTCATATTTTATTTGGCGACGAGCTACTAGCACCAGGTTCTGAAGGAATTAATGGTGTGCGTTTGGCAAATGCGATTCATTTGTCGAGCTGGTTAGATGAAGAAGTTTCGATTGAGAATTTTGATGACGAAACATACTTGTCCATGTTGAATGAAAAAATCAAAGAAGAGGGCAAGTACGAAACTAAAGAATAGAAAGAGACGTGAAAATGATGCTAAAAGTAGCAATCATTGGACTAGGTGCTGTTTCATCAGTACATTATCAAGGGATTAAAGAAAGCCAAAATGGACAATTAGTAGCAGTATGTGACACGGATGAATCATTGCGACACACATATGAAGAGGTTCCTTTTTATACCGATGTAGAAGAAATGTTGGTAAAGGAAGAAATTGACGTGGTTCATGTTTGTTTACCACACTACCTTCACTACCCGATCACTAAAATTTGTGTCGAGCATGGTGTCCATGTATTACAGGAAAAACCTTTATCACTAAACTATAAAGAAGGTCTCCTCACGGCTGAACTAGCTAAGACATACCCAAGTAAAATATCGGTCTGTTTCCAAAATCGTTATAATGCGACTTTTAAAACATTAATGAGTGCATT